>NZ_CALXEE010000011.1 GCF_944387245.1 uncultured Intestinimonas sp.
CATGGTCCCGCGGCGCTTTTTTTATTCCTTAGGCAGATCGGCACAGGTCCCCGTTTCCCTCTTGTACCAGATCAGACAGCAGGAAATATACGTTTTACAGACAGGCGCTCCTTTCTCCTGTTCCGTCAGGCCGCCTTTTCGTCAATAACAGCCCGAAGCGGTTCGTCCAGCAGGTCGGTGAAGGGCCGGTCCACGTACCACTGCCCCCGCAGCCAGTCCCCGTCCGGCGTGGAGATGCTCCAGCTGTTCCGACTCAGGTAGAAGTCCGCATCCCGTCCGTCGGAGAAGCTTACATGGAGGGTGGTGATCTCCTCCGCCGGCTCCCCGTCGAACCACCAGTAGTTCCGCAGCTCCACGGCGCTCAGCTTTTTCAAAAAGTCCTTCGCCCCGCCACCATAAACCGTGACGGGTTCCCCCTCCGCCTTCACCTGCCAGCCTCCGTCGGGGTCCCATCGGAGGTCCGTAATGCCGTTCTCCCCCTCCACCCAGGAAGAGACGCCGGAGATGGAGGACACCGGGTCCCAGCCGGGCAGCTCCTCCACCCGCAGGGTACGGAAATCGAAGAGCAGGAAGAGGACCAGCGCCGCCGCACACCCGGCGGCGACGATTCCCTTCCACCTCCGGCACTGCCGGGCGGCCAGGCCGGCCGCCCCGAAGAGGAGCAGCAGCACGGCGATCAGGCACACGCCCACCGTCCGCCGGGGCGGCGTCTTGCTGTCCCATGTATACAAATACCTGATGACCTCAAATACCAGCAGGAGCAGACACACATCCCCCATCCGGGAGGGCTCCTTCCACATTGCCCGCATGTTTTCTCGCCCCTCTCCCTCTTTTGTGCCTCCATTCTATCACGGCAAAGGGACCGGGGCAACGGCTTTCCGCCCTTAGAGCTCCTCCAGCAGACGCCGGACCGTCTGGGCGCTCTCCCGGCTCTCCGCCGCCAGGTCCAGCCACAGATTGGCCAGATCGCCGTCCTCCGCCCGTGCGGCAGCGGACCGGCATCCCTCCTCACTGCGCCGCTCGGCCAGATACCGCTCCCGGAGCCCCCCCATCACCGTGCTCTCCCGGCGCTCCCCTCCTGGGTTCTGGGGCAGATACCACACCCCGTCCAGCAGGAAGCAGGCCACCGCCAGCCGCTTGCTCCTCCGCCGGGCAGAGGCGGCCAGGCCCCGGAGCTGCCGCCCCGCCGGCCGGTTCCCCATCCGCCGGGCCAGGGCCTCGTAGGCCGCCGCCCCCGCCAGAGCCTCCCCCAGCGCCGCCCGCAGCTCCCCACACCGGCGCTCCATCCGCTCACCCGCGTCCGGCGCCGCCAGCGCCCGCTCCGGCGCCTGTGCCGGCAGCACCTCGATGGGGCTCTCCCCTCCGCCGCTCTCGGTCACCCGCTGCCACACCTGCCGAAAGAGCTCCCGCTCCTCCTGCGCCGCACCGCCCTGGGGCTTCTGCATCTCTTCCATGGATCACGCCTCCTAAATTCCCGTCTTTCGGTCCATACTATGCCCGTGGCCCTACGGCGTTTCCTCGAAGTTTAGGTCAGTGAAAGAAATACTTGTAAATCAATCGGAATTATGGTAAAATACTGCCGTATCGGCGGCAAGTGCCCCAAAACCGCCGCCGGCGGTTTACAGAGAAACACAAAGGAGTCCTTCACATGCTGGAGATCAGGCATTTATCTTATCAGGTGTCCGACGAGTCCGGCGAGGAGCTGGGCATCCTCAACGATGTCTCCCTCACCATCGGCGAGCACAAGTTCGTGGTCATCACCGGCCCCAACGGCGGCGGCAAGACCACCCTGGCCAAGGCCATCATGGGCCTGGTCACCCCCACCGGCGGGCAGATCCTGTGGAACGGTGAGGACATCACTTCCCTCAATATCACCCAGCGGGCCCAGAAGGGCATCAGCTACAGCTTTCAGCAGCCCCCCCGCTTCAAGGGCCTGAGGGTCCGGGACCTGCTGGAGCTCGCCTCCGGCCGGGAGGGCCTCACCCACGACGAGGAGTGCCAGTACCTCACCCGGGTGGGCCTGTGCGCCGCCGACTATATCGACCGCGAGGTGGACACCTCCCTCTCCGGCGGCGAGGTCAAGCGCATCGAGATCGCCACCATCCTGGCCCGCAACTCCGGCCTTATGATCTTTGACGAGCCCGAGGCCGGCATCGACCTGTGGTCCTTCGCCCGGCTCACCGACACCTTCCGCCAGCTCCACGACGAGCAGAAGGCCACCCTGATCGTCATCTCCCACCAGGAGCGCATCATCGACCTGGCCGACGAGATCGTCATGGTGGACCACGGCGTCATCACCCAGCACGGCGCCAAGGATGAGATCTTCCCCAAGATCCTGGCCAACACCGTGTCGGGCTGCAGCTATATGCACGGGGCCTGAAGGTTCGCCCCGTTTTCACAGACGGCCGCTCCACACCACATCCCCGCGGCCGAGAAAGGAAGCATTTGAGCCATGGACAAACTGGAAGCCAAGCTCCTCAAAGAGATCGCCGATCTGGACGGTCTCCCGGTAGGGGCCTACAATATCCGCAAGAACGGACAGTCTGACGGCCGCGTCAGCACCGCTCACATCGTCATCGACACCAAAACCGACAAGTCCGGCATCGACATCCACATCGCCCCCGGCACCAAGAAGGAGTCGGTCCACATTCCCGTGGTCCTCACCGAGACCGGCCTTACCGAGACGGTCTACAACGACTTCTTCATCGGCGAGGACTGCGACGTGGACATCATCGCCGGCTGCGGCATCCACAACTCCGGCTGCGACACCACCCAGCACGACGGCATCCACACCTTCTACGTGGGCAAGAACTCCAAGGTCCGCTACTATGAGAAGCACTACGGCGAAGGTGAGGGCACCGGCGAGCGTATCTTCAACCCCCAGACCATCGTCTACCTGGAGGAGGGCGCCTCCATCAACATGGAGACCACCCAGATCCGGGGCGTGGACTCCACCAAGCGCTACACCAAGATTGTAGTGGGCGCCGGCGGCGAGGCCGTCATCACCGAAAAGCTCCTCACCCACGGCAAGCAGACCGCTGAGTCCGAGATGGACATCGTCCTGGCCGGCGAGGATGCCACCGGCCGGGTCATCTCCCGCTCCGTGGCCCAGGACCAGTCCCAGCAGGTCTTCTACCCCCGCATGACCGGCGAGGCCAAGTGCTTCGGCCACGTCCAGTGTGACTCCATCATCATGGGTCAGGCGAAGATCAAGTCCATCCCCGCCATCGCCGCTGAGCACCCCGACGCCCAGCTTATCCACGAGGCCGCCATCGGGCGCATCGCCGGCGATCAGATCCTGAAGCTCATGACCCTGGGTCTCACCGAGGAAGAAGCAGAGGAGCGGATTCTCAATGGATTCCTGCAGTAAGCCTATCCCTATTCCTGAGGACTATTTCCTGTTCCAGGACCCCTTTTCCATTTACAACCACATCAAGATTACCGGTCTCTTTGAGGATGGCACCTCCGAGGGGGAACTTACCATCCATCCGGACAGTCTTAATCCCTACGGCATCGTCCATGGGGGCTGTCTGGCCACCCTGGCCGATACGGTGGGGGGCACCGGGGTCTTTGCCGCCACCGGCAAGCCCTGCGTCACGGTGAACTACGCCTTCAGCTTTCTCCGTCCCGCTCTGGGCTCCAACAAGAAGCTCTACTGCCGAGCCGTACCTGAGAAGCTGGGACACCGTCTGTGCGTCTACCGCCAGACCATTACCGACGACAACGGCGTAGAGGTGGCCAACGGCAACTTTACCTTCTATCTCTTGGACCACCCCATGAAGGACAAGTCCTCTCAGCCGGCGGAGTCCTGACCAAAACGCAAAATGGCCGCCCGTACGGGCGGCCATTTTCCTGCGTATGCCGCGCTCTGCACAGAGAGCGCATCGTCATTCCTGTGTACGCCTTACTCGTCCCAGTCGGCGTAGTCGTCAAACTCGGAGGGGTGGCAGCAGCAGGCTCCCTTCTCCGAAACCATGTCCTTCAGGCCGCACACAGCGCTGGTGATCTTATCCCAGTAGGCCACGACGCAGCAAATGGCAGCGGCCAGCGCCAGGGACCAGCCTACGATCTTCAGTACAAAACGGGCGACTTTCATCCCATCACACCTCCACATCTGAGTGTTATCCTTAGTCTACACGATTTTCGTGGAAATTACAATCATTCACCGCAACTTTTTCCCTTGTATTTATGGGAAAAATAGAATACAATAAATAGACCATAATTGGTGTATTCTGTCCTAGTGCTCCAAAGGAGGTACCATATGAGACTGGAAACAGAGAGGGGCGCCATCACCATCAGCCCCGATGTCTTCACCAACATCACCGGCGCCGCCGCCACCAACTGCTACGGCGTCAAGGGCATGGCGGTGCGCTCCAAGACCGACGGACTGGTCCATCTCCTGCGCCGGGAGTCCATGGCCAAGGGAGTCAAGGTCCGGTTCAATGACGATGATACCGTCTCCATCGAGCTCCACATCATTGTGGACAACGGCGTCAATCTCAACGCCGTCAGCCACTCTATCATGAGCGAGGTGCGCTATATCGTAGAGAAGGTCACCGGCGTCAAGGTCAAAAACGTGGACGTGTGCGTGGATTCCATGGTCATCGGCTGAAGTCCGGCGGCCCATTCCGTCATAGAAAGGAACATTTGACATGAGAGGAACCATTGACGGGGCGCTGCTGGCGCGGATGGTCATCCACGCAGCGGCCTCCATCAATTCCCAGAAGCAGCAGATCAACGAGCTCAACGTCTTCCCCGTGCCCGACGGCGACACCGGCACCAACATGGGCATGACCATTGCCACCGCCGCCGCCGAGCTGAAGAAGAAGGCTCCCGGCAACGTGGGCGCCGTGGCCCAGGTCAACGCCAACGCCCTCCTTCGGGGCGCCCGTGGCAACTCCGGCGTCATTCTCTCCCTTCTCTTCCGTGGCTTTGCCAAGGCCCTGAAGGACAAGGATACCGCCGACGGCGCCGACTTCGCCATCGCCCTGGACTACGGCGTGGCCACCGCCTACAAGGCGGTCATGAAGCCCGCCGAGGGCACCATCCTCACCGTCTCCCGCCTGGCCGCCCGCCGGGCCGCCGAGGCCGCCCGGGAGGACCGCTCCCTGGAGTTCGTGCTGGACGAGGCCATCAAGGAGGGCCTCATCGCCCTGGATGACACGGTGAATCAGAACCCCGTCCTCAAGAAGGCCGGCGTGGTGGACGCCGGCGGCAAGGGCTTTCTGGTCATCCTCCAGGGCATGCTGGATGAGCTCCGGGGCGAGCCCATGCCCGAGGACACCGAGGAGGGCTCTGCCGGCGAGCAGAAAACCGACTACGCCGCCATCGCCGCCGAGGAGATCACCTTCACCTTCGACACCGTCTTTATCGTCCGCAAGGACGAGCACTACAACGGTCTGGAGGCCTTCCAGGCCTACCTCAACAGCGTGGGCGACAGCCTGGTCATCGGTGAGAGCGACGACGCCTTCAAGGTCCACGTCCACACCGACATCCCCGGCGCCGTGCTCAGCGAGGCTCAGAAGTACGGCACCCTGGAGCTGGCCAAGATCGAAAACATGCGCACCCAGGCCGACGACCTGGCCGCCGGCCGCCACATCCAGAGCACCGACGACCTGGAGGAGGACGACCACGGCCACTGTGCCGCCCCCGCCTCCGCCGCCCCGGAGAAGAAGTACGGCTTTGTCTCCGTCTGCGCCGGCGACGGCATCGCCGACGTCTTCCGGGACCTGGGCGTGGATCGGGTGGTCTCCGGAGGCCAGACCATGAACCCCTCCACCCAGGACATCCTCAAGGAGATTGAGGCCACCCCCGCCGAGGTGGTCTACGTCCTCCCCAACAACAAGAACATCATCATGGCCGCCGAGCAGTGCATCCCCCTGGCCCGGGGCAAGACGGTGGTGGTCCTGCCCACCAAGACCATCCCCCAGGGCGTCTCCGCCATGCTCTCCTTTGACCCCGACGCCATCCAGGAGGACAACACCGACGCCATGACCCAGGCCATCCAGAACGTCCACACCGCCCAGATCACCTACGCCGCCCGGAACTCCGATTTTGACGGCTTCGATATCAAGGAGGGTGACTACCTGGCCCTGGCCGAGAACCAGCTCTTCGGCACCGACCGGGACCTCTCCGCTCTGCTCAAGCGCCTGGCCGAGGCCGAGCCCCAGCAGAACGCCGAGTTCATCACCATCTACTACGGCGAGGACGTCACCGAGGAGCAGGCCCAGGGCGCTCTGGAGATCTTCACCGCCGCCTGCCCCAGCGCCGAGATCACCCTTCTCTCCGGCGGGCAGCCCGTCTACTACTACCTCATCTCCGCGGAATGATCCCCGCTCCATAATAATGTATCAAGGGCGGCCGGAATGGCCGCCCTTTTCCCTTTCAGAAAGAGAGAACAGGAGGTTTATTTCCCATGTCCACCTATGACTTTACCACCCTTCGCTCCCGGCTCCATATGGGGGCTTCCAAATGGGGCCCCATGGAGAAGGCCGGCGTCACCGATCCCGACGTGATTCCCTTCTCCGTGGCCGATATGGACCTGCTGGTGGCCCCTGAGATCGTCTCCGCCCTCCAGGAGGCCGCCGCCTTCGGCGTCTACGGCTACACCGGCATGGACGAAGCCTTCCGCGCCGCCCTCATCGGCTGGATGGAGCGCCGCCACGGCTGGACCGTAGACCCCGGCTGGTTGGTGAGCAACTTTGGCGTGGTCCACGCCGCCGGTCAGGCCGTCCAGGCCTTCACCAAACCCGGCGAGGCCATCGTCACCCAGACCCCCGCCTATCCCCCCTTCAAACGCATCGCCGAGGCCACCGGCCGTCTCTTCTATGCAGATCCCCTCCGCCGCACCGACCACGGCTACGAGCTGGACCTGGACCACCTGGAGGACCTGTGTCGCCGCCCCGAGACCAAGCTCCTGCTCCTCTGCTCCCCCCACAACCCCACCGGCCGGGTGTGGACCCGTGAGGAGCTGGCGGCCATCGCCGACATTTGCCGCCGCCACGACGTGCTCATCTTCTCCGACGAGATCCACTGCGACTTCATCGCCCCCGGCCACACCCACACCGTCCTGGCCACCCTGGACGAGGAGACCGCCCACCGCTGCATCATGGGCACCTCCGCCAGCAAGACCTTCAACCTGGCCGGGCTGGCCACCTCCACCACCATCATCCCCGACCAGGAGCTGCGCCGGCAGTTCCGCGCCAAGACCGACGGCTACACCGGCGGCTTCAATGGCTACTTCGGCCTCACCGCCACCCGGGTGGCCTACGAGCAGGGCGAGCCCTGGCTGAGCGCCCTCATGGAGCACCTGAAGGGCAACTTTGAGCTGTGCAAGACTTTCCTGGCCGACCGCTTCCCCTCGGTGTGGACGGCCCCCTGGGAGGGCACCTACCTGCTGTGGGCCGACTTCTCCTCTCTGGGTCTGGACCCCGAGGCCCAGATGCGCTTCATGCGGGACGAGGCCGGGCTGTGGCTGGACGAGGGCACCATGTTCGGGCCCGAGGGGACCGGCTTTGAGCGCTTCGTCCTGGCCTGCCCCCGCCACCACCTGGAAAAGGCCCTGGAGCGCCTGGACGACGCCGCCCGGCGGCGAGGGCTCCCCCGTTGAGCCGCCTCACAGCGGACCCCCGGCTGGTCCTCTTCTTAGGCGTGCTGGGTGCCTCCTTCTCCTCCATCTTCGTCCGCTGGTCGGTGGCTCCCTCCCTGGTGACGGCCACCGGTCGCTTGGGTTGGACCGTCCTCCTGCTGCTGCCGGCTGTACTCCGGTCCCACCGGGCCGAGCTCCTGTCCTCCACAAAGCGGGACCTTCTGATGTGCGCCCTCAGCGGCGCCTGTCTGGCCCTCCACTTCTCCACCTGGTTCGAGTCCCTCAAGTGGACCTCCATCGCCTCCTCCACCGTGCTGGTATCCACCGAGGTCATCTTCTCCGCCCTGGGCTTTACCCTCTTCCTCCACGGCCGCATCCCCCGACTGGGGGTGGCCGCCATCGCTGTGGCCTTTGCCGGCAGCGTGGTGCTGGCTCTCTCCGACGCCGGAGGGTCCGGCGCCCTGGCGGGAGACCTGCTGGCGGTGCTGGCCGCTGTGGCTGTGGCCGCCTATACCCTCATCGGCCAGGTCCAGCGGGCCCGGCAGTCCACCACCGTCTACACCTTTCTCACCTACGCCTCCTGCCTCATCGTCCTGCTGGTGCTGGACGGTGCCACCGGCACCCCGGTGCTGGGCTGGGGCCTCCGTGAGGTGGGGGTGGGCCTGCTGCTGGCCGTTTTCTGCACCCTGCTGGGCCACTCCCTCTTCTCCTGGAGCCTGAAGTGGCTCTCCCCCGCCTACGTCTCTGCCGCCAAGCTGTGCGAACCCATTTTCGCCTCCGTACTAGGCCTGATTCTTTTCGGCGAAGGCATCGGACTCCTTCAGGCCGTTGGTGCCGTGGCCGTCCTGGCCGGCGTCCTCCTCTATACCAAGGCCGAGGGCCAGCATACATGAAAAACATGCCCCGTGTTCGGAAGCTGCCGGACATGGGACATGTTTTCTAAAAAGTTTTTACTTTCCCTTTTGTATTTTTTACTTTACCGTGCCAAATCACTCTTGCATTTTTTTGCTGACGGGTGTAAAATACCTCCAACCATTGCAAGTGAGGTATCTCTTCATGGACCATCGCCGCCTCACAACTGAATCCCGCTCCTTTACCTATTTTGGCTGGGCTCGATTTACGGGCACCGGCTTTTTTGGCATGGGTAAAATAGCGGGATAAAGTGAATGGGCCGGCCCTTTTGACAGGGTCGTTGTATCGTTGAACCGTGCGCTCATTGATTTTATCGTCAATGGGCGCCTTTTTTATTGCCGCGCCCTTGGCGGAAGAAGGAGAAGATCACTATGGTAATCATTATGAAACCCGGCACGAAAAATGAGGATATTGAAGCCCTGGCCGACACCTTCCGTGCCCAGGGTCTGGACGTGGGCATCACCCACGGCATCGGCTGCACCATCCTGGGTCTGGTGGGCGACACCACTGAGCTGGACATGGACAAGATCTCCATGGAGGACAACGTGGAGCGGGTCATGCGGGTCCAGGAGCCCTACAAGAAGGCCAACCGGAAGTTCCACCCCGAGGACACCGTGGTCACCGTGGGCAAGGCCCGGATCGGCGGCGGCAACTTCTCCGTCATCGCCGGGCCCTGCTCGGTGGAGAGTGAGGAGCAGATCTGCGCCGTGGCCCAGGATGTGAAGCTCTCCGGCGCGGCCATGCTCCGCGGCGGCGCCTTCAAGCCCCGCACCTCCCCCTACTCCTTCCAGGGCATGGGCACCCCCGGCCTGGACCTGCTGGTGGAGGCCCGCGCCCAGACCGGTCTGCCCATCGTCACCGAGATCATGGACCCCCGGATGGCCGAGCTCTTCGAGGAGCGGGTGGACGTGGTCCAGGTGGGCGCCCGGAACATGCAGAACTTCGAGCTTCTGAAGGAGGTTGGCAAGATGAGCAAGCCCATCCTCCTCAAGCGTGGCCTCTCCAACACCTACGAGGAGTGGATCATGTCGGCCGAGTACATCATGGCCGCCGGCAATGAGAACGTGATCCTCTGCGAGCGGGGCATCCGCACCTTTGAGACCTACACCCGCAACACCCTGGACGTATCCGCCATCCCCGCCATCAAGCAGATGAGCCACCTGCCCGTCATCGTGGACCCCTCCCACGCCGCCGGCATGTACTGGATGGTGGAGCCCCTGGCCATGGCGGCCATCGCCGCCGGCGCCGACGGCCTCATCATTGAGGTCCACAACGATCCCCCCCACGCCAAGTGCGACGGCCAGCAGTCCCTCACCCCCAAGAAGTTCGACGAGCTCATGAAGAAGGTGAAGGTCCTGGTCCCCATGATGGGCAAGACCATGATGCCCTGAAGCGGAAGGAAGTGAACGCATGAAGACCCTCTCCGTGACCCTGCCCGGCCGGAGCTACGATATCCTCATCGGCTCCGGCCTTCTCTCCCAGGCAGCTGAGCACCTGCACCGGGTGCTCCCCCGGGCCAAAAAGCTCTTTGTGGTCACCGACTCCAACGTGGCCCCCATCTATCTCTCCGCCCTGATCCCCGGGCTGGAGCGCTCCGGCTTTGAGACCGCCTGCCGGGAGATTCCCGCCGGGGAGGGCTCCAAATCCGCCGCCATGCTCAGCGCCCTCTGGGAGGACATGATGGACTTCGGCCTCACCCGCACCGACGCCGTGGTGGCTCTGGGCGGCGGCGTGGTGGGGGACCTGGCCGGTTTCGCCGCCGCCACCATCCTCCGGGGGGTGGATTTTGTCCAGATCCCCACCACCCTCCTCTCCCAGGTGGACTCTTCCGTGGGCGGCAAGGTGGCCATCGACCTCGCCCACGGCAAGAACCTGGCCGGGGCCTTCTGGCAGCCCAAGATTGTCCTCATGGACCCCGACACCCTGGACACCCTCGATGATCTCACCTTCGCCGACGGTATGGCCGAGGTCATCAAGTACGGCTGCATCCTGGACAAATCCTTCTTCGACTTTCTCTCTCTCCGGCCCAGCCGGGGTGAGATCATGGAACAGATCGAACACGTTTTGTATACCTGCTGTGATTTAAAACGAATGGTAGTGGAGGAGGACGAGCGGGACACCGGCCGTCGGATGCTCCTCAACTTCGGCCACACCGTGGGCCACGCCTTTGAGAAGATGGGCAACTATGAGACCTGGACCCACGGCCAGGCGGTGGCGGCCGGCATGTGCGTGGCCGCCCGGCTGGGTCTGGCCCTGGGCACCGGCGGAACGGAGGCCGACCTCCAGGCCCTCACCAAGTTGCTCCAGGCCTTCGACCTGCCCGTCCACATCCCCTGCTCCGACACCGACTGGCCCGTCGTGGCAGAGACCATCGGTCTGGACAAGAAGGGCGCCGGGGACAGCATCAGCCTCATTCTCCTGGAGGAGATGGGCAAGGCCAAGGCCGTGAAGCTGAAAAAGACAGAGGTGCTCTCCCAGCTCTCTGCCCTCTACGGGAGGGTCTGACTATGGACATCACCATCACACCTGGCCTGCTCGGCGGGTCCATCACGCCGCCCCCTTCCAAAAGTCAAGCCCACCGGGCCCTCATTGCCGCCGCCCTGGCGGAGGGCGTGAGCATGCTCAAAAACGTAGCTCTCTCCCAGGACATCCAGGCCACCATCCGCTGTCTGGAGACCCTGGGCGCCTCCTTCCGATGGGAGGGCGACACCCTGGCGGTCACCGGTCTGGCCGGAAAACCGGCACCCCAGGGGGAACTCCCCCTGCTGGACTGCGGCGAGTCCGGCTCCACCCTGCGTTTCCTCATTCCCATCTCCCTGGCCGTCCTGGGCGGCGGCCGCTTCACCGGCCACGGCCGGCTCATGGAGCGGCCCCAGGGCCCCTACTTCGACCTTTTTCGGGAGAAGGGCATTTTCTGCGAACAGAAGGACAGCGTACTCACCGTAAGCGGCAGGCTGGAGTCGGGAATATTCTCCCTGCCCGGCAACGTGTCCAGCCAGTTCATCACCGGCCCCCTCTACACCCTCCCTCTGCTGTCCGGGGACAGCGAGATCCTCCTCATCACCCCCCTGGAGAGCCGGGGCTATGTGGACATGACCCTGGACGTGCTGGAGAAATTCGGCGTCCGGGTGGAGAACCGGGACTACGCCTCCCTCCGGGTCCCCGGAAATCAGGCCTTCCAGGCCCGGGACCTGACGGTGGAGGCCGACTGGTCCAACGCCGCCTTCTGGTATGCCGCCGCCCTGCTGGAGAGCGACGTGGACATCCAAGGCCTGGATACCCACTCCACCCAGGGGGACGCCGCCATCGCCGGCCACTACTGGACCCTGGCCCGGCCCGCCGACGCCCAGATCGACGTGTCCGGCTGTCCCGACCTGGTGCCCCCCCTGGCCGCCATGGCCGCCCTCCGGGGGGAGGGGCTCACCACCCGGCTGGTCAACGCCGCCCGGCTGCGGATGAAGGAGAGCGACCGGCTCTCCACGGTGACCGAGGTGCTCAACGCACTGGGGGCGGACGTGGAGGAGCACGACGACTATCTGGTGATCCGCGGGAAGGACACCCTCCCCGGCGGCGTTACCGTCTCCGGCCACAACGACCACCGCATCGCCATGATGGCCGCCATTGCCGCCACCAACTGTGACGCCCCCGTCACCATCACCGGGGCGGAGTGCGTCAAAAAGTCCTACCCCAATTTCTGGGAGGACTACGAGGCCCTGGGCGGCGTCATCGCCCGGGCCCAGGCTTAAGGAGGCGTCCCCATGAAATACATCATCTTCGGCGAGTCCCACGGCCCCGCCATCGGGGTGACCCTGGAGGGGGTTCCCGCCGGTATAGAGCTGGACATGGACTTCATCCGCAGCGAGATGGCCCGCCGGGCCCCCGGCCAGAACGCCATGACCACCGCCCGCAAGGAGAAGGACGAGCCCGAGATCCTCTCCGGCGTCTTTGAGGGCAAAACCACCGGCACCCCCCTGTGTGCCGTCATCTTCAACACCGACACCCGCTCCAAGGACTACGCCAAGCTCAAAAACCTGCCCCGGCCCGGCCACGCCGACTACGCCGGCTTCGTCCGCTACCACGGCTGCAACGACTACCGGGGCGGCGGCCACTTCTCCGGCCGCCTCACCGCCCCCCTGGTCTTTGCCGGGGCCATCGCCAAGCTCGTCCTGAAGGAGAAGGGCGTCACCGTCGCCGCCCGCATCACCAACGTGGCCGGCATCGCCGACCCCACCCCCGAGGAGATGGAGGCGGCCATCCTGGCCGCCAAGGCCGATCTGGACTCGGTGGGCGGGCGCATCGCCTGCGCCGTCACCGGCCTCCCCGCCGGGCTGGGCGCCCCCGACTTCGGCTGCAACGTGGAGGGCATTTTCTCCCAGTACCTCTTCGCCGTCCCCGCCGTGAAGGCGGTGGGCTTCGGCCTGGGGACCGCCTTCGCCGACCTCCGGGGCAGCCAGGCCAACGACCCCTTCTACATGGACGGCGACACCGTCAAGACCCGCACCAACCACACCGGCGGCGTCAACGGCGGCATTACCAACGGCATGCCGGTGGAGTTTGAGGTCACCATCCGGCCCACCCCCTCCATCGCCCGGGAGCAGGACACGGTGGACCTCTCCAGCCACACCGACGCCAAGCTGGCCATCACCGGCCGCCACGACCCCTGCATCGTGCCCCGGGCGGTGCCCGTCATTGAGTCCGCCGCCGCCCTGGCCGCCTGCCAGCTGCTGGGCATCTGAGTCTACACAAAGAGGTGTATTCCTATGAGTCAACTGGATGAGCTTCGGGGGCAGATCGACGACATCGACGCCCAGCTCACCGCCCTCTTCCTCCGGCGCATGGAGGTGACGGAGCAGGTGGGCCGCTGGAAGCAGGCCAACGGCATCCCTGTGCTGGACACCGCCCGGGAGCACGAGGTGCTGGCCAAAAAAGCCGCCCTCACCGACGACCCTGCCCGTAAGGATGACGTCACCGCCCTCTATGAGGCCATCATGGGCATCTCCCGCCGGCAGCAGCGCAAACTCCTCACCGAGGCGGGCAACGAGGACTATGTCCGCATCCAGTCCGCCCTCCGGGCCGTCCGGGCCCCCCTCACCGACCCCAGGGTCCTCTACCAGGGGGAACCGGGGGCCTATTCCGACGAGGCCGCCGGCCGCTTCTTCGGGGAGACCGTCGCCCGGTCCCACGTGGCCACCTGGGAGGAGGTCTTTCTGGCCCTGAAGGAGGGCCGGGCCGACTACGGCGTACTGCCCATCGAAAACAGCTCCACCGGCTCCATCAGTCAGGTCTACGACCTGCTGGCCCAGTACGGCGCCTACATCGTGGGGGAGCAGACCGTGAAGGTGGACCACTGTCTGGCCGCCCCCGCCGGGGCCACCCTGGACACCATCACCGCCGTCTACTCCCACGAGCAGGGACTCCTCCAGTGCGCCGACTTCCTCAAGGGCCGGAACTGGACCCGGGTACCTCGGCTCAACACCGCCGAGAGCGCCCAGTTCGTGGCCAAAAGTGGGACGCCCGACCGGGCCGCCATCTGCTCCCCCCACGCCGCCCGGCTCTACGGCTTGGAGATCCTGGCCCAGCACATCAACGCCAACGACCACAACTACACCCGCTTCGTCATCGTCTCCCCGGTACCGGAGCACCGGCCGGGCAGCGACAAAGTGAGCGCCCTCTTCACCCTGCCCCACCGCACCGGCTCCCTCCACCAGCTCATGACTATCTTCGCCGTCAACGGCCTCAACCTCATGAAGCTGGAGTCCCGCCCCATTGTGGGCCGGAGCTGGGAGTACCTCTTCTTCGCCGACTTCATCGCCGACCTCGCCGCCCCCGGCATGGACGGGGTGCTCCTGGAGCTCACCCAGACCGCTGAGGGCTTCCGGGTGCTGGGGAACTACCCCGCCGCCAAGGAGGGCTGAGCCGTGGATGAGCGCAACATCGTCCTCATCGGCATGATGGCCTCGGG
The DNA here is from genome assembly GCF_944387245.1 of uncultured Intestinimonas sp. Taxonomy (GTDB): domain Bacteria; phylum Bacillota; class Clostridia; order Oscillospirales; family Oscillospiraceae; genus Intestinimonas. Next base: position 14,463 of record NZ_CALXEE010000011.1, read on the forward strand.
CAAGACCACGGTGGGCGGCCTCCTGGCCGCCGCCCTGGGCCGTCCCTTGGTGGACACCGACGCCCTCATTGAGGAAAAAGAAGGCCGGACCATCCCCGCCATTTTCGCAAGCGACGGGGAGGGCTACTTCCGGGACCGGGAGCGGGAGGCGGCGGAGGACCTCGCCCGGAAAACCGGTCTGGTCATCGCTTGCGGCGGCGGCCTCCCCCTGCGGCCCGACGCCATGGCCCCCCTGAAGCATACGGGGTTGGTCTTCTGGCTTTGCCGGGACCCTGGGGAAACCTACGACTCCGGCGTGCTGGGGGACCGGCCCCTGGCCCAGGACGGCCGGGCGGCCTTCCTGGACCGCTTCGCCCAGCGGGAGCCGGTCTACCGCGCATGGGCCGACCACATCATTACCGACCTGACCTCCCCGGAGGCCGGTCTCAACGCCATTTTGGAGGTGCTCAGAGCATGAAATTTCTGGTCATCAACGGGCCCAATCTCAATCTGCTGGGCCAGCGGGAGCCGGGCATCTACGGCTCGGAGAACTACGAGAGCCTGTGCGCCCATTTGAAAGAGTTTGCCGCCGCCCACGACGCCTCGGTGGACTGCTTCCAGTCCAACCACGAGGGGGCCATTGTGGACGCCATCCAGGGCGCCAACGGGGTATACGACGCCATCGTCATGAATCCCGGGGCCTACACCCACTACTCCGTGGCCATTCTGGACGCTCTCAAGGCCGTCTCCGTGCCCTGCATCGAGGTCCACATCTCCAACATCCACCAGCGGGAGGAGTTCCGCCACAAGAGCGTCACAGCCCCCGCCTGCGTGGGCCAGATCTGCGGCCTGGGCCTCTACGGCTACGAGGCCGCCCTTGGTTACTTTCTCTCGAGAGCGAAAGTAACCAAAGAGAGCTTTTAGCCACCCTTCGTGGATTACTCTTAGGACAACTGGAAAGTCGTGCATCCCCATAGACATGTGCAGACTGTGGAAGAATGGACGGAATCAGCATCCTTTCAGCCGTGGAAACTGCTTTTATGCCGCTATATTTTCCACACCACCCGCCCAAACTGTGTAAAACCAAAGGATATCCGCCATGCAGGTCGAGCTGAACAACACCACCAAAAAGCTGTGCGTCATCGGGGACCCGGTACTCCACTCCAAGTCCCCCCTGATCCAGAACACCATGATCCAGACCCTGGGGCTGGATTACATCTACCTCTGCCAGCCCGTCAAGGCCGGGGAGGCCGCCCGGTGGCTGGAGTGTGCCAAATTCGCTGGCTACGCCGGCTTCAACGCCACCATGCCCCACAAGGAGGACCTCCTCTCCCTCATGGACGAGCTGGACGAGGACGCCAAGCTCTATGGCTCGGTGAATACGGTCTGTATCAAAGAGGACAAAATATACGGATTCAACACGGATGGGCGGGGCTTTTTCCAGGCCCTGCTGGACGCCGGGTTCAATCCGCGGGGCCGCCGGGTGGTGCTGCTGGGGGCGGGCGGCGCCGCCAAGGCGGTGGCCCTGAAGCTGGCCCAGCAGGGGGCGGCCTCGGTGACCATCTGCAACCGGACCGTAGAGAAGGCCCAGGCCCTCTGTGACAAGGCGCCAAAAATCCTCTCCCCCGCTGGCTTTGACATCGACACCCTCCTGGCCCAGGCCGCCAACGCCGACCTGCTGGTCAACTGCACCTCCCTGGGCATGACGGGGGCCAAGGGTCAGTTCGAGGACCTCTCCTTCCTGGAGGCCCTGCCCGCCGGCGTACCGGTGTGCGACCTCATCTACGCCCCCCTGGAGACCGCCCTTTTGGCCCGGACCCGGGAGCTGGGACACCCCACCCTCAACGGCCTGAGCATGCTCCTCTACCAGGCCATCTTTGCCCTGGAGCACTTCACCGGCGCCGCCATCGACGCCCCCGCCATGGCCCGGCGCCTGGCCCCCCTGCTGGGAGCCTAGGCCCGTTCTGTTCCCCTTTCTCCGCGCATATACATCCCACAGTGGAAACCACGATGGGGAGTGTTGTATGTGTGAAAGGGAACATCGAGGAGCGGGCCTGCCGGCTGGCCCTTTACATCATCGAGAACAAGGCGACGGTACGGGCTGCCGCCCAGCGTTTCGGCATCAGCAAATCCACCGTCCACAAGGACATCCAGGACCGTTTGAGCGCCTTCAACCGCCCCCTCTACCTCCAGGTAAAGGCGGTGCTGGACGAGAACAAGGCCCAGCGGCACATCCGGGGCGGCATCGCCACCCGGCGGAAATACAAGGGCGAGGATGCCGTCTCCTGACGATGGCTGAAAACAGAAAAAACGGCGCAGACCACATGGTCTGCGCCGTTTTTTGTACTCTGAAATCAGTCTCTGGCTCCGCCAAACTCGCTCATGATGAGGTTCTTGTTCTTCTCCTGGACCCAGTTGATGGACCACTGGGAGGCGAACAGGAGGAGCTGATGGCCCTTGTAGTCCTCCACCAGCTTCACGTCGGTACCCAGGATGAGGTCGTCCTCCTTGAAAGGCTCCCCGGTGTCGTTCTCGATCCACCGCAGATACTCGTAGGGCAGGCCCTCCATGTAGAGGTCCACGTTGTACTCGTTTTTGAGGCGGTACTCCAGCACGTCGAACTGGAGGGTGCCCACCACGCCCACGATGACCTCCTCCATGCCGGTGTAGGGGGTCTTGAAGATCTGGATGGCGCCCTCCTGGGCGATCTGTTCCATGCCCTTCAAGAACTGCTTGCGCTTCATGGTGTCCAGGGGCCGCACCCGGCGGAAGTGCTCCGGGGCGAAGGTGGGGATGGGGTCGAACTTGAACTTCTTCCCCGGGGCGCACAGGGTGTCGCCGATGGAGAAGATGCCCGGATCAAAGACGCCGATGATGTCGCCGGCGTAGGCCTCCTCGATGATCTCCCGCTCGGCGGCCATAAGCTGCTGAGGCCGGGAGAGTTTAATTTTTTTGCCGCCTTGGACGTGGTAGACCTCCTTGTCGGCGTCAAACCGGCCGGAGACCACCCGCAGGAAGGCGATACGGTCCCGGTGGGCCTTGTTCATGTTGGCCTGGATCTTAAAGACGAAGCCGGAGAAGTCGTCGTCCATGGAGTCGATGATCTCGTCCCCGGCCTTCCGGGGCAGGGGGGGCGTGGTCATACGGAGGAAGTGCTCCAGGAAGGGCTCCACGCCGAAGTTGGTGAGGGCGGAGCCGAAGAACACCGGGGAGAGCTTGCCGTGGCGGACCCGGTCCAGGTCGAACTCGGCGGCGGCGCCGTCCAAGAGCTCGATCTCATCGCTGAGCTGCCGGTGAAGCGCGGCGCCGATGAGGTCGTCCAGGTTGGGGTCGCCCAGCTCCACCTCGGTGGCGGTGGCCGCCTTGGACCCGCCGTTGCTGGTGAAGTGGATGATCTTCTTGCTGCCCCGGTCGTAGACGCCCTTAAAGTCCTTGCCGCAGCCGATGGGCCAGTTTACCGGGTAGGTCTCGATGCCCAGCTCCTTCTCCAGCTCCTCCAGGAGCTCAAAGGAGTCCCGGGCCTCCCGGTCCATCTTGTTGATGAAGGTGAAGATGGGGATGTCCCGCATGGCGCAGACCTTGAAGAGCTTCCGGGTCTGGGCCTCCACGCCCTTGGCCGCGTCGATGACCATGACGGCGGAGTCCGCCGCCATCAGGGTGCGGTAGGTGTCCTCGGAGAAGTCCTGGTGGCCCGGGGTATCCAGGATGTTGATGCAGTAGCCCTCGTACTGGAACTGCATGACCGAGGACGTGACAGAGATGCCGCGCTGCTTCTCGATCTCCATCCAGTCGGAGGTGGCGGCGCGGCTGTTCTTCTTGCCCTTGACCACGCCGGCCTGGGCAATGGCTCCGCCGTAGAGAAGGAATTTTTCGGTCAGGGTGGTTTTGCCGGCGTCGGGGTGTGAAATGATGGCAAAGGTGCGGCGCCGGGCGATCTCGCTTTCGTATTTAGACAAAGGTATTCCCTCCAAAAGATCCATGATGGGGAGTCCGGCCCGTCCCTCCGGGTCCGGCATTTTTGTCTTTTTTACATGGGATAGACCCTCCCAGCGTCATAATTGGTACCGATGATGGCAAAAAATTATATCACAAGCGGAAAAAAATTGCAAGCGGAGCCCTGGGACGTACAACAAAAGACCCTCGCGCGCATAGAAATGAGAGGAGGCCTTTCGGCCTTCCCCTCGAATTTTCGCGCCGCAGGCGCGGGGAGGTTTTCTATGGAACTCACCCAACACATTCTCACCCAGAGCGGCTGCTACAAGTCGGGCCGGACCATCGTGCCCAAGGGTATCATGGTCCACTCCACCGGCGTGGCCCAGCCCGACCCGGCCGTCTTTCTCAAGCTCTGGGACCAGCCGGGGGCGGACGCCTGCGTCCACGCCCTGGTCCACCAGGGGGGCGTGATCCAGACCCTGCCCTGGAACCACAGGGCCTGGCACGCCGGCAGCCCCAGGAACGGCGGACTGTCCGCCAACAACACTCACATCGCCTTTGAGATCCTGGAGCCCAAAGGCCACACCTACCAGGGCGGCACCATGGTTGGCTACGATGTGAAGGCCAACGCCGCCTACTTTAACGCCGTCTACAGGAACGCGGTGGAGCTGACCGCCTGGCTGTGCCGGCAGTTCTCCCTGGACCCCATGACCCAGGTGGTGGACCACCAGGAGGGCTGCAAGCTGGACATCGCCAGCAACCACGCCGACGTGATGCACTGGTTCCCCAAGCACGGCAAGAGTATGGACACCTTCCGGGCCGACGTGGCGGCCCTGCTGAAGGGAGAGGAGGAGGATACCATGGATCAGGACACCTTTGACACCATGCTGACCGAGGCCCTGGCCCGCCGGGCCGCCGCTCAGGAGTCCAAGCCCGTCAGCGACTGGGCCAAGGAGGCCTGGGAGGCGGCGGTGGCCGCCGGGGTCTTTGACGGCACCAAGCCCCAGGCCCCCCTGACACGGGAGCAGGCCGCCGCCGTCCTGGATCGGCTGGGCAAACTGAACTAACCCCCATTGCAAGGAGGCCGTCCGGCAGACGCCGGGCGGCCTCCTTTTTTCAGCTGTCGTAGATGCGGGACACCGCGAAGCCGCCGGTGACCTGGGCCGGTCCCGAACCCTGGTAGAGAAGCCGGGCATAGGCCGTGGATGGCGAGAATTCAAAATAGGTCCCCGAACCGCTCTGGACAGTACCGGCCTGGGCAGGGGCCACAAACTCATATTCGGTGAGGGCCGCCGCCCCCTGGAAGGGCAGCACCCCCACGGTGCCGTCCTCCTCGGGACGGCACTGGACCACATAGGAGAGGCTGTACAGACCGGGCTCCGTCAGCAGCACTGTGGTGCCGTCCCCGCTCAGGGAGATGCCCTCCCCCACCAGGTAATACGGGTAGAGCCGCAGGGTCTGGCCCGACTCGTAGGTCCCTGGCTGGACCAGGAACTGCACCGCGGCGGGCAGCCCGCCGGCAGGCCCTGCGGGTCCGGTGGCGCCGTTCACCCCATCCGCGCCGTCCTCGCCCGCCGGGCCGGTGGGACCTGTGGCACCCGTTGCCCCGGTAGGACCGGTGGGTCCGGTCACTCCCGTGGCACCGGTGGGACCAGTTGGGCCGGTCGGCCCCACAGCCCCGGTTGCTCCGGTAGGGCCCGTCGGGCCATCACCGGGACCCGCAGGGCCGGCGGCACCTGTGGCTCCCGTGGCCCCGGTGGGGCCAGTGGCTCCGGTAGGGCCAGTGGGGCCCGTCGGCCCGGTGACGCCTGTCGCGCCGGTGGGGCCGGTAGCGCCTTCTCCCGGTCCAGTGGGACCGGTAGCGCCGGTGGGGCCGGTAGGCCCGGTGGCGCCTGTCGCCCCTGTCGGACCCGTTGGGCCGGTGGGGCCCACGGCCCAGCACCAGGGGCAGCAATAAGTATCATCACGCATGCAAAAGACCTCCCGGGCCATTCTATGCCCGGAAGGTCTTTTGGGTTTTCTTCTGTTATTTACTCAGGATGAAGAGGTTGCCGTCGCTGACAAAATTGGAGACGCTGTACAGGACCAGCACCTGGTCGATACCGTTCTCCGCCACATACTGGCTCACCGGGGTCTTGTTGTACCGCGGATCGAAGAGGTGGACCTCGGAGAAGTCCGCCGTCAGGAAGGGAGCCAGGCTGTCCGAGTAGGAGTCCCGGATGACCAGCAGCTTGGGGCCGGCCGTATTCTGGCCCTTCACCACCGCCAGGGGCTTGTTGCCCCCCAGGAAGAAGGAGTACTTGTCCTTGACCTCCAGCTTGCTCCAGTCGTAGAGGACCCCGGCCTCGGGCTGGGTGCCGTTCCAGGCGGTGACAGTGATGCCCTCCTCGGGCACATAGATGTCGATGGAATCGGGGGCCATCCACCGGACGCCGGAGCTGGAGTAGGTAGTGCCATTGAAGTCGGTGGAGACGGTGGTCTTTTCATAGTCGCTCAGGGGAGTGACCTCCAGCCCCATGACCTCCATGAGGGCGGCATAGCCGTAGTAGGCCCCCAGGCTGGTCCAGTGGTGGTCCAGCCGGTAGTAGATGTCCTCGTCCTTATGGGCCTCCATGGCGGAGGCAATGTCCACCCAGTGGGCCTGGGTGGTGGTCTGGGCCTGGGTCAGGATGTCCCCCTCGCTGGCATTGGGGGCTCCCTCCGGCAGCCGGTCCGCCCACACGGACACCTTGCCGGGGATGAGGGAGAAGTACACCGGCACATCCACATTTTCCACCAGTTTGTTCACATAATCCAGATTATTGGTCACCTTGGTGGAGTCGGGCCGGTCGAACCGGGGGATGAGGGTGTCCTTGTCGCAGAGATAGACCCCGTTGTTCTCCCCCTTGCCCGCCAGGCGCTCGGCCATAGCCTTAGCGGCGATCCACTCGTCCCGGAAGACGAACTGGTCGGTGAGGTAGCTCTCGAAGTCCGACATGAACTTGCCGGTGAAGAAGTCCCCGCTCTCGTCCAGAGGGAGCTTTAAGGCAAAGTCACTGGCATCCAGCTCAGGTTTTTGGGACAGGTAGCGGTTCTCGTCCTGGGAGAAGTCCCGGTCGGGGGAGATTAGATTGGCGGCGAAAAAGACGGCCAGGAAGCCGCAGAACAGAATGGTGAGGAAAAAGGCGTAGCGTTTTGACATGTCCGGGCCTCCTTTAGAAGCGGAAATAGAGGAAGGGGTTGTAGGTGGCGTCCACCAGGTAGGCGGTGCAGAGGAGGAGCCCCGCCAGCAGGACCACCGGCAGGAGGACCTGCTCCGCCCGCTTGGGGAGACGCCGCCACAGGGAGGCCATCAGGGGGGTGGAGGCCACGCAGGCGGCCAGGAGGGAGGGGCCGTAGGAGCCCAGGTAGTAGCCAAAAGCGCCGTCGGCCAGACCGGCGCCGGACAGACCGAACATGGCGGAGAGATAGCCGCCCAGCTGGCCAAAGTCCTCCACGGCGAAGATGGCCCAGCTCACCAGCACCAGGAAGAGGGTGTAGATATGCTGGAGCACCCTGGGCCAGCGGTCGATCCACTTTTTGAGCCACAGCTTCTCCACCATGAGGAGGACGCCGAAGTAGAGGCCCCAGAGGAGGAAGTTCCAGCTGGCGCCGTGCCAGATACCGGTGATGCCCCACACCACCAGTAGGTTGAAGCACAGCCGTCCCCGGGAGACCCGGTTGCCCCCCATGGGGATATAGACGTACTCCCGGAACCAGGAGCCCAGGGAGATGTGCCACCGCCGCCAGAACTCGGTGATGGAGCGGGAGATATAGGGGTAGTCGAAGTTCTTCAGAAACTCAAAGCCCAGCATCCGGCCCAGGCCGATGGCCATGTCGGAGTAGCCGGAGAAGTCGAAGTAGAGCTGGAGGGAGAAGGCCACCACCCCCAGCCAGGCCCCCAGGACGGTGAGCTCAGAGGTGGGAAGGACCTTGTAGGCGTCCCAGAACTGCCCTAAATTGTTGGCCAGGAGGACCTTTTTGGCCAGACCGATGACGAAGATCTCCACGCCGCTGGCAAAGCGCTCGGCGGTGTGGTCCCGGTGGTCCAGCTGCTCCCCCAGGTCCTTATATTTGATGATGGGCCCGGCGATGAGCTGGGGGAAGAGGGTGACAAAGGTGCCGAAGCTGATGATGTTCCGCTGGACCCTGGCGTCCCCCCGGTAGACGTCGATGGTGTAGCTCATGGTCTGGAAGGTGTAAAAGGAGATGCCGATGGGGAGGCTCACCCCCAGGACGGGCATGAAGTGAAGCCCCAGGGCGGCCAGGCTGCCGGCCAGGAAGTCCCAGTACTTGAAGAAGAACAGCAGGGCCAGGTTGAAGATCACCGACGAGGCCACCGCCATCCGGGCTCCACGGTCGTTCCCCTTCTTCTTGCACTTGTCCACCAGCATGCCGTGGGTGTAGTCAATGGCGATGGAGGCGAACATGATGACGATATAGACCGGCTCGCCCCAGCCGTAGAAGATCAGGTTAAAGATCAGCAGCACGCCGTTGCGCCACTTCAGGGGCGAGAGATAGTAGATCAGAAGCACGATGGGCAGATAGGTGAAGAGAAAGAGCAGGCTGGAGAAAACCAAGCGCAAACACCTCAGTTCGATTCAATAGTCTCGGGGATAGTATGCCGCAGAAATGGAGAAAAGCGGCGCAGCTTTTTCCTTTGACGCAGGTGGGAGGGGAAAAGTTCCATATCATGTCAGAAAAAGTCCCCGCGCCGGGCGCGGGGACTCTCTGCTTTTTCAGCCGGCCACGTGGGCGCGGATGCGGCCGATGATCATGTCCAGGGCCACCAGGTTGTGGCCGCCCTCCAGCACCACGATGTCGGCATACCGCTTGGAGGGCTCCACGAACTGCTCGTGCATGGGCTTGACGGTGGTGAGGTACTGCTTGACCACCGAGTCCAGGCTCCGGCCCCGCTTCTTCACGTCCCGCATGATCCGCCGCAGGATGCGCACGTCGGCGTCGGTGTCCACGAAGATCTTGATGTCCATCAGATCCCGGAGGGCCTGGTTCTCAAAGATGAGGATGCCCTCCACGATGATGACCTTGGTGGGACGCACCTCCACCGTCTCCCCGGAGCGGTCGTGGATGGTGTAGTCGTAGACGGGACAGTGCACCGTCTCCCCCCGGCGGAGGGCCTGGATGTCCCGGATCATCAGATCGGTGTCGAAGGCGTCGGGGTGGTCGTAGTTGAGCTTGGTCCGCTCCTCATAGGGCATCTCGCTGTGGGATTTGTAGTAGTTGTCGTGGTAGAGGACGCTCACGTCCTCCCCGAACTCCGCCTTGAGCTTCTCCGTGAGCGTGGTCTTGCCGGAGCCGGTGCCACCGGCGATGCCGATGATCATGGTATCCATGTGGCTGCTCCACCGTCCTTCCTTTTCTTTCCTCCTTCGGAGGATCGTTCTCTCAGTGACCATTATAATGCCTCCGGGACAAAGCCGCAAGCCTTGAAAATCAAGGCCCGGGGCTTTCTTCCGGCTCCGCCCGCCCCGCCTCTTGCGTTCCTGCTGTCGGAAGGCTATAATCTAGGTGCTCAGCCGCAGCCGCGGCTGTCTTTGACAGGAAGGGTGTATTCCATGGAGCTCAACCCCGCCGCCCGCGCCGCTTTCGATGCCATGAGCGAGGGCATCACCATCATCGATACCGACGGGATCATCGTCTTCGGCAACCGGGCCTACCGGGATTTCCTCAACAAGGAGGCCGGCGGCGACATCGGCCCCATCGAGGGCTACCGCCTCCGGGACCTGCGGCCCGGCGCCCGTCTCCCCGAGGTGCTGGAGACCGGCAAGCCCCACCTCCACATCACCCGCCAGGAGATCCAGGACTTTTACTTCGTCAACATGTACCCCATTTACGAAAACGGCGCCCTCATCGGCGGCATCTCGGTGGTCACCTTCCTGGAGGACGCCTACCGCACCCGCCAGGAGCTGGACGCCATGGAGGCCAAGAGCCAGCGGGTCCTCCGCCGTCTGAACAGGGCCAACGGCGCCCGCTATACCTTTGACGACATCGTGGCGGTCTCCCCTCCGGTGGCAGCGGTGAAGGCCCTGGCCGAAAAGATTGCGGCCACCGACGCCACCGTGCTGCTGGAGTCGGAGAGCGGCACCGGCAAGGAGCTCTACGCCCAGGCCATCCACAACGCCAGCCCCCGCCGGGACGGGGTCTTTGTGGCCATCAACTGCTCCAACTTCAACGCCGACCTGCTGGAGTCCGAGCTCTTCGGCTACGCCGAGGGCGCCTTCACCGGCGCCAAAAAGGGCGGCAAGCTGGGCCTCTTTGAGGCCGCCGCCGGCGGCACCCTTTTCCTGGACGAGATCTCCGAGATGGACATCGGCCTCCAGGCCAAGCTCCTCCGGGTCCTCCAGGAGCACCGGGTCCGCCCCGTGGGCGGGCTCAAGGAGATCGACGTGGACGTGCGGGTCATCGCCGCCTGCAACGCCGACCTGCCCCAGTATGTGCGGGACGGCAAGTTCCGAAAGGACCTCTATTACCGCCTGAGCACCTTCCCCCTCCACATCCCGCCCCTCCGGGAGCGGCCCGCCGACATCTCCCCCCTGGCCAACTCCATCCTCAACGAGCTCTCCCACAAGCTCCGCCGGCCCTTTACCCTCACCGTGGACGCCGCCGAGCGCCTCCGCTCCCACGACTGGCCCGGCAACGTCCGGGAGCTGCGGAACGTGCTGGAGTTCTCCGCCTACCTCACCCCCTCCGGCATCATCACCGCCGACGCCCTCCCCGGCGACCTGGGCCGCCCCAAGGGAGACCCCCAGCCCGACGCCACCCTGGCCCAGCGGGTCCGTGCCTTTGAACAGCGGGAGATCCGCAAGGCCATGGAGAAATACGGCTCCTCCCTGGAGGGCAAGAAAAAGGCCGCCGCCGAGCTGGGCATCTCTCTGTCCAGCCTCTACAATAAGCTGGGCTCCTCCCCCTCCTGACCGGAGTTCCAGGATTTTAGAATCTGCTTCTAAAATCCTGGAACTCCCGCTTGAACCCTGGGTTTGGTGTTTTGGTCCTACCAATTTTTCCGGATGCGTTTCCAGAATTTTAGAATTTTTTCTCTTCTCTCCGCCTCTTTCTGAAAAAGTCCGGAGCCCTTTTATTTCAAGGGTTTCCGGACTTTTTTCGCACTTGTAACCGGTTTTGGCACAGCGTTTGCTTTTTAAACAAGTGCAATCGAAAAGAGAGGATTGCATCTCTGAAACGGGCTGCGGCCCGAAAAGAAAGAGGAGGTAAATCCATGTTAGCAGCACTCGGTTTCATCACGGTCATTGTCATGCTCGTCCTGATTATGACCAAGAAGGCCTCGCCGCTGGTGGCGCTGATCGCGGTCCCCGTGGTCACCGGCATCATCTCCTGCGCCTTCATCGCAGTCGTTCCTGAAGGGGCGCCCGAAGGCACCGCCGGTGTGGTGGACTTCGTGGCCAACTTCAAGAGCCTGGGCGGCATGATCACCGGTTCCAAGGGCATCGGCTCCGTTGCCGCCACCGGCGTCATGTTCATCTTCTCCATCCTGTTCTTCGGCATCCTCACCGACGCCGGCACCTTCCGCCCCATCATCAAGGGCATCCTGAACATGGTGGGCACCGATCCCGTGAAGATCGGCATCGGCACCGCCATCCTGGCCGCCATCGTCCACCTGGACGGCTCCGGCGCTGTCACCTTCCTGATCTGCGTGCCCGCCCTGCTGCCCCTGTATGACGCGCTGGGCATGCGCCGTACCACCCTGGCCACCATCGTGGCTCTCTCCGCCGGTACCATGAACATCCTGCCCTGGGGCGGCCCCACCATCCGTGCCCACACCGCCCTCGCCACCATGGAGGGCACTGAGGCCACTGTCACTGAGTTCTTCATGCCTGTCCTGCCCGCCGTCCTGGTCGGTCTGGTGTGCGTGCTGGTCATCGCCGCCTTCCTGGGCAGCCGTGAGAAGAAGCGCATCGGCAATGTGGCCCTGGAGTCCGTGGGCCACACCGAGGCCGAGCTCACCGACGAGCAGAAGGCCCTCCTGCGTCCCCACCTCTTTGTCGTGAACATCATCCTCATCATCGCCGCCATCGTCTCCCTGCTCTTCTCCGGCTTTGCTCCCGCCGTGGTCTTCATGGTCTTCTACGTGCTGGCCACCGTCATCAACTACCCCAGCGTCAAGGAGTCCAAGGCCCGGGTGGACGCCCACGCCAAGGAGTGCCTGATGATGTGCTCCGTCCTCTTCGCCGCCGGCTGCTTCACCGGCATCATGCAGGGCACCGGCATGATCTCCGAGATGTCCAACGCCCTGGTCTCCGTCATCCCCAACTCCCTGGGCCAGTTCTTCCCCCTGGTCATCGGTATCATCGGCATGCCCGCCTCCCTGCTCTTTGACCCCGACTCCTTCTACTACGGCGTGCTGCCCGTGCTGGCCGAGACCGCTCAGGGCTTCGGCATTGTGGGCGCCGATGTGGGCCGCGCCGCCATCCTGGGCCAGATGACCATCGGCTTCCCCGTCTCCCCCCTGACCGCCTCCACCTTCCTGCTGGTGGGCCTGTCCGGCGTGGACCTGGGCGAGCACCAGAAGAAGACCATTCCTCTGGCCTGGCTGGTCTCCCTGATCACGGTCGTGGTGGCCATCATCATCGGCGGTATCGCCATCTGATCCTGTCATAACATCCATTCTGAATCATTGGAAAGGAAGCTAATGCCATGAAAACCATCCGTATCGGCAGCGGCGCCGGCTACGCCGGCGATCGCCTGGAGCCCTCCCTGGAGCTCATTGAAAAGGGCAACCTGGACTACATCAGCTACGAGTGCCTGGCCGAGCGCACCATCGCCATCGGCCAGCAGGCCAAGCTGAAGGACCCCACCAAGGGCTACAACGGCCTGCTGGAGCACCGCATGGAGAAGGCCCTGCCCCTGTGCTGGAAGCACAAGGTCAAGCTCATCACCAATATGGGCTCCGCCAACCCCCAGGCCGCCGCGCAGAAGTGCGTGGAGATCGCCCGCAAGCACGGCCTCACCGGCATGAAGATCGCCTGCGTCACCGGCGACGACCTGCTGCCCGTCATCGACAAGTACATGGACACCGAGGTGTGGGAGACCCACGAGCCCCTGTCCAAGCTGCCCGGCGAAATCGTCTCCGCCAACGCCTACATGGGCGTGGAGGGCATCCTGAAGGCCCTGGATCAGGGCGCCGACGTGGTCATCACCGGCCGTGTGGCCGACCCCGCCATCTTCATGGCCCCCGCCATCCACGAGTTCGGCTGGTCCCTGGAGGACTGGGACAAGCTGGGCAAGGGCACCATGATGGGCCACCTGCTGGAGTGCGGCGGCCAGGTCACCGGCGGCTACTTTGCCGAGCCCGGCAAGAAGGACGTGCCCGGCGTGGGCCACCTGGGCTTCCCCATCGTGGAGATCTCCGAGGACGGCTCCTTCTTCGTCACCAAGGTCCCCGAGGCCGGCGGCAAGGTCACCGTGGAGACCTGCTCCGAGCAGATCGTCTACGAGATCCACGACCCCGAGAACTACCTGACCCCCGACGTGGTGGCCAACTTCAAGCAGGTCAAATTCACTGAGGTGGAGAAGGACAAGGTCCAGGTGGAGGGCGCCACCGGCAAGCCCAAGACCGAGACCTTCAAGTGCTCCATCGGCTACCGCGACTGCTACATCGGCGACGGCGAGATCAGCTACGGCGGCCCCGGCTGCGTGGCCCGCGGCAAGCTGGCCATCGACATCATCAAGGAGCGCCTGGCTCTGGTGGCCCCCAACACCTTCGACGAGCTCAAGTTCGACCTCATCGGCTGCAACAGCCTCTACTGGAACCCCGACTACAAGTACAACGAGGAGCCCAGCGAGGTCCGCGTCCGCGTGGCCGGCCGCGCCAAGACCAAGGCCGACGCCGACATCATCGGCAACGAGGTCGAGGCCCTCTACACCAATGGCCCTGCCGGCGGCTGCGGCGCCGTGAAGCGCACCCGCGACATCGTCTCCGTGGCCTCCATCCTGGTCAGCCGCTACGACGTAAAGCCCGCGGTCGAGATCTTTGAAGTCTGATTTCGTTAGAAAGGAAGCATAGAGCTATGAAACTCTGGGATATCGCGCACTCCCGTACCGGCGACAAGGGCAACATCTCCAACATCTCCCTCATCGCCTATGACCCCAAGGACTTTGAGCTCCTCAAGGAGAAGGTCACCGCCGAGAAGGTGAAGGAGCACTTCAAGGGCATGGTCAAGGGTGAAGTGGTCCGCTATGAGCTGCCCAACATCCACGCCCTCAACTTCGTGATGTATGCCGCTCTGGGCGGCGGCGTCACCCGCTCCCTGTCCGTGGACATGCACGGCAAGGGCCTGAGCTCCTATCTGCTGGACATGGAGATCTGATCTCCGTTCCAAATATACGTTTCCCACTCTCCCCAACACATTACACCGTTCTTTCGGTGGGGCGGCGCGCGGCCCTGCGGCTGCGCGCCGTTTTTATCCCCACTTTGAGGAAACATCGTGCTAGGAGGTCCATGAAATGATGAAAAATCAGCTCCTGTCCGCCCTGCTGGCAGGCGCCCTCTCCATGTCCCTGGCCGTTCCGGCCCTGGGCGCCGAGGCGGAGCCCGCCGCCGCCCCCAGCTACCCCGTCCTCACCCAGGACGGCACCCAGTACGTCCCCCTCCGCTCCATCGCCGAGGACCTGGGCCTCTCCGTGGCCTGGGACCAGACCACCCTCACCGCCACCCTGTCCAACGGCATCTGGTCCATCCAGCTCCAGCCCATGGCCGGCACCGCCGACGTGAGCTACGTGGAGGGCGCCGTGGAGGCCCCCATCCTGCTCCAGGATGACCGCATCTACATCGACCCCGATTTTCTGGCCCAGTACGCCGACACGGTGGTGACCGTGGACGGCGAGAGTGCCACCGCTGCCGCCGACGCTATGGCCGGCACCCGGAACGCCATCCGCGCCAACGACTACGGCGTGAAGCAGTCCTATGAGTATGAGCGCTATGAGGTCATGGTGCCCATGGACGACGGCGTGAAGCTGCGCACCATCGTCTATAAGCCTGTGGGCGAGGGTCCCTGGCCCACCGCCTTCACCCGCGGACCCTACCCCGAGCAGGAGGCCACCAAAGACGCCCTGGGCGAGGAGTACGCCAGCCGGGGCTTCGCCTACGTCTACCAGTACTGCCGCGGCAAGGGCGGCTCTGAAGGTGTGTACGTGGCCAACGTGGACGAGCGGGCCGACGGCATCGCCAGCCTGAACTGGCTCAACGACCAGGACTGGGTGGAGAGCATCGGCATGCACGGCCACTCCTACCTGGCTCTCACCACCTGGATCGTGAGCGACGCCCTGCCTGAGAAGGTCAAGGCCCTCCACGCCCAGTGCTACGGCGTGCTCCGGAACCTCTCCGTGAGCCACTCCGGCCTGGTGGCGGCCGACAACATCATCGCCTGGACCATGCAGAACTGCACCGACGTCTATGACTATGACGCCTATCTGGAGTCCGCCCAGTACCTGCCCGGCATCAAGGCCGATGACGACCTGTGGGGCGGCAACGTGGAAGGCTACGACGACTGGATCAACCACCCCGACTTCACCGACCCCTACTGGGATGAGGGCTGCTGGGGCGATCTGAAGAACGCCATCCCCGAGATCGACGTGCCCGTGGCCATTTTCGGCGGCTACTACGACCACCACTACGAGGGCACCATCGAGGCCTGGAACATGCTCAGCGAGGAGACCCGCGCCCAGAGCCACATGGTCCTGGGTCCCTGGAACCACAGCTTCGGCTTCGCCACGGCCTGGAAGGGCGGCGAGAACTACACCTACGATGTGAACACCGACACCTTTAACTGGTTCTACAGCATCATGGTCAATGATACCGTTCCCGCCACCGGCGTGGACGCCTACGTGGTGGGCGACGACGAGTGGGTCCACCTGGACTCCTTCCCCATGGAGAGCGACGGTGCGCTCACCTACTACCTGACCACCGAGCCCACCGAGTCCGACGGCACCGCCTACCTCCTCTCCAGCGAACCCGCCGCCGAGGCCGACACCATCAGCTACGTCTATGATCCCACCGATCCCAAGCTCACCGAGGGCGGCGAGTGCCTGCTCACCACCGGCGAGCTCCGGGGCAGCAACGAGCTTTCCCCCGCCGGCTACCGGGACGACGTGATCAGCTTCGTCTGCGACCCCGTGGCCCAGGACACCACCCTGGCCGGCAACCTGGTGGCCGACCTCTTCGTCAGCACCGACGTGGAGGACACCGCCTTCACCTACACCATCAGTGAGGTGGACGCCAACGGCGTGGCCCACAACATCCGCAACGGCCTGCTGACCCTGGCCTACCGCAACGACCGCTACGCCCCCGCCGTGTACGACTATGTTCCCGGCGAGGTGGTGGAGATGAAGATCGAGTCCCTGCCCATCGTGTGGACCGTCTCCGCCGGCAACCGCATCCGCATCGATATCTCCTCCTCTGACTTCCCCGAGTTCACCAGCCACACCAACACCGTGGGCAACTGGGCCGAGCAGACCGAGACCAAGATCGCCAACCAGACCATCCACCTGGGCGGCGACTATCCCAGCTCCGTGACCCTGCCCACCCTCTCTGTGGCGGGCTGAGCATTCTGTTTCCCACCTTTCTAGAGGCCGAAGGCCGCAGGCATTGCCCGCGGCCTTCGGCCTTTTCTCGCTCCCTCTTGACAATAGATAGATCACCGATATAATAATAGATAGATAATCTATCTATTAGGAGGTCTTGCCATGGCACGGGAAAAGCGGGAAAAGAATGTCCCCGGGGGAACCGGGATGCTCCTCCTCTCCCTCCTCTCCCGGCAGGAGATGTACGGCTATCAGATGATCGCCGCCCTGCGGGAGCGGTCCAACCACGTCTTTGACCTGAAGGCGGGGACCCTCTACCCCCTCCTCCACACCCTGGAGGCCCAGGGCTACGTCACCTCCCGGGACGGAGAGGTTGGCGGCCGGGTACGGCGGTACTACGCCATCACCCCGGCGGGCCGGGGAGCCCTGGCGGAACAGGCGGATCAGTGGCGGACCTACGCCGACGGGGTCCGAGGCGTGCTGGAAGGGGGCGTGTTCTGTGGCGCGTGAAGTTCTGGCGGATTACCTCACTGCCGTGGGCGCCCAGATCCGGTGGCGGCGGGCCCGAGAACCCCTGCTGCGAGAGCTCTCCGACCACATCGCCGACCAGGCCGCCGACTACCGGGCCGATGGTCTGGAGGAGGCGGACGCTCTGAACAAGGCGGTGGCCGAGATGGGGGACCCGGAGGAGGTGGGCCGGGACCTGGACCGGCTCCACCGGCCCAAAAACCGCTGGGGTCTGGCCCTGGCCGTCCTCCTTCTGACCCTGGCAGGCCTTTTCCTCCAATACAGGACCTATGAGGCCAGCGAACAGGGGATGATGGATCTCTACGCCCGTCAGGCCGTATGGGTGCCCATCGCCCTTGCTCTCTTGTGCGGGGTGTGGTTCTCCGACTGCACCCTGCTCCTCCGCCGCCGGTGGGCGGCCGGGCTGACCGTGGCCGCCGTCGCATGGGCCGTTCTGAACACCAACGGCACCTATCGCCCCATAGCCCTCTATGTGACCCTCCTCCTGCCCGTCCTCTATGCCGCCCTGCTGTGCAGGCGGCGGGATGGAGGGCCCGTCACAGCCCTCCTCTGGGGGCTGGCCGCCTGGGTCCTCCCGCTCCCCGCCATGCTGATCCCCTCTGCCTCCGCCTATCTGCTCTCCGGCTCCGCCATGACCCTGATCCTCCTGGCGGCAGCGGGGCTGGGCTGGTTTAAGGGGGGGCGGTGGAAAAATCTCCTTCTGAGCCTCCTTCCCACCCTCCTCGGATTGGGCGTGCCGCTCCTCTCCGGCCTGCGAAAGGGCTATCTCTCCCGGCGGCTGGCCGGCTTTCTCCACCCGGAGCTGGACCCCAACGGCGTCGGGTACCTCTACCTCCATCTGCGCCAGGGCCCGGACCCAGACTTTTTCGGCAACGTCCTGGGCAGCACCGACCTGATGCTGGCCTTTCTGGCCCAACAGGCGGGACGGTGGGTCTTTCCCCTCACCGCCGCCCTCCTGGCCCTGGCCGCCCTTCTGCTGCTGCGGCGGGTGTGGAAGCTGCGGAGCCGGACAGGAAAGCTCCTGGCCCTCTCTGCCCTCCTCCCCCTTCTCCTGCAAGCCGTACTTTACCTGTTCTTCAACCTGGGCTATTCTCCCCTGGGGCCCCTTTCCCTTCCCTTTCTCTCCTTTGGCGTGGGCTATCTGCTGCTCAACTGTCTCCTGGTGGGCTTCCTCCTCTCCGTCTTCCGCATGGACGCCCTCCTGCGGGACGGCCTCGCCAACCAGCCGCCCCGCCCCCTCCCCTTTCCAAACCAGCTGGACCTCCACCTGCCCTTCGGGAAGGGGAATCTGCTGATTCAATACCGTAAAATACCATAAACACAGTAGACCCCTCCCCGCCATGATGATATAATGAGGTATTCTAATATCCTGGAGGGTGAGTCGGAAGCGATGTTTTTGTGGGATCTGTTGGGCTGCGTGGTGGCCAGCGGCGCGGGAAAGGGCGGCGCCGTCGTCGTAGGTGTTGCGGCGGTGATGGCCCAGCTGATCCTCTCCCTTTACGGAGAGGTCCGTTTTCTCTTCGCCACCATGGGAAACCGCTCCCTGACAGTAAAGGTGATGGTCTCCGCCATCCCCTTCCTGGTCATCGGCGTCTACGCCATGGTATCCGCCATCGCCTTCGGTCCCTTCCTCTTCTCCCCCATCGAACCCTACCTGGCCGATCTCATGCGCTCCCTCACCCTGACGGTGAACGGGGTGCTGACCATCCTGGTCCTGGCGGCCCTTCTCCCCATCCTGGCCCTCCCTTACTGCCTTCTGACCCGCACAACGCCCCTGCGGGCCCTGGCCACCTTCGGAGTGGAGGGAGTGGCGGCCGTCACCCTCCTGTTCCTCTACGGTGCGCTTTTCTTCAGCCCCTTCTCCTTCAGTATCCTCACCGTGGGCCCCGGCACCGTCAAGTGGGTGGTCTACGGCATCTTCATCGTGGCCTTCAAGGACTTTCTCCTGGTCGCCTCCCTCATCCTGGGGCTCCTGCTCCGTATCCCGGAACGCAAGGAGCCGGAGGATGCCCCCTATGTGGACCGGCCAGCCTATTATCGCCGCCAGGTCCAGCGGTATCTGGTCCAGGACAACCTGACCATCGGAATCGCCCTGCTCTTTTTCGGCCCCGGTACCTCGGCTTTTCTCTGGTATCTGGTCCGGGATGAGTTCGAAGGCCCGCTCTCCCTGAACGACATGGGGGGCGCCATCCTTCTGGCTGGCTTTTTGCTCCTGCTCCTGCTGGGCTTTGGCGGGCTGGGGCTTCTGCTGGTGTACCGCCGACTGCGGCCTCAAACCGCTCCGGCCTACCGCAAACTGCTCACCATGGGCGACATCGCCGAGATGGAGGCCCTCTTCTATCAGGAGATGGTGGCCGGCAAGCCCAGCCAGCGCCATGTGGGCTTCAACCAGGTGGAGCTGCGCTCCCCCCACTTCTGCCTGCTGCGCTCCGGCATCCAGACCAAGCTTTCCTGGATGGGACCATCCCACACGACATAAAAGGAGAGAGAAACCATGAACATCCGCGCCCGCACCCTGGCCGCGCTGTCGGCGGCCGCTCTGCTCACGGCCCTGACCGCCTGCGGACAGCTGGAGGAGACTCTGGCCTCCGCCAACCCCACCCCCGTCCCCGCCTCCACCGCTCCGGCGGAGCCCTCCGACACCCCCACCCCCATCGTCGAAAGCGAGGACCCAGCGGCACCGGAGGAGGAAACCCAGGTGGTGGGCACCGAGGCGCTGGGCTATGTGACCATCCCGGCCAGCTGGGTCAGCTTCCAGGATGTGGACGGGGCCACCGCCCTCCAGTACTCCAATGGCGCCGGCACCATCATCAGCCTGGATACCTTCCGTGACGAGGGCCTCACCGAGGAGCAGAAGGCTCAGATCACCGCCGAGACGGCGGCGTACAGCGTGTGGTACAACCTGGAGCAAAACGGCGTCACCGACATCGTGGGGGCCCAGGTGGACCTGAACGGCATCGACTCCTACCAGGTCTACGGGGCCTATGTCAGTGAGGATTACGGCTCTGCCAGCATCATTGTCTGCTGGATCTTCGCCGACGCGGACGGCGGCATGCATTACGTATCGGCCGAGGGGCCGACGGACTCCATTACCGACGCGGTGGGCTATGTGGAGGACAGCTACACCCTCACCCCGCCGGAGGACCTGGAGGTCTCCTAAATCCTGTCAGAAAAACTTTATCTTTTCTTCACTCCTTCTCAAGAGACCCTTACCTCCTTCGTGATAGCATGAAAGCATCACGAAGGAGGTCGTCTTTTCTATGGAACCCATACTGACTGTATCCCACCTGCAAAAGGTTTACGGCGCCAAGGGCAGCCGTACCCAGGCCCTCAGCGACCTGAGCTTTACGGTGGAGGAGGGGGAGTTCACCGGCATCATGGGGGCCTCCGGCTCCGGCAAAACCACCCTCTTGAACTGCATCTCCACCATCGACCGGCCCACCGGCGGCACCATCACCGTGGACGGCACCGACCTCACCGCCCTGAAGGGCAAGGCCCTCTCCGGGTTCCGCCGGGAACGGCTGGGCTTCATTTTCCAGGACTGCAACCTGCTGGACACCCTCACCGGCTTTGAGAACATGGCCCTGGCCCTCACCATCCTGGGCACCGCCCCCAAGGCCATCGAGGGCCGGGTGCGGGAGGCCGCCAAGCTGCTGGGCCTGGAGGGGGTGCTGGACAAGTACCCCTACCAGATGTCCGGCGGTGAGCAGCAGCGGGTGGCTGCCGCCCGGGCCATCCTCACCCGGCCCGCCCTGGTGCTGGCCGACGAGCCCACCGGCGCCCTGGACTCCAAGTCGGCAGGGCAGCTGCTGCGGCAGCTCTCCGCCCTCAATCAGGAGGAGGGGACCACCATCCTCATGGTCACCCACGACGCCTTCACCGCCTCCTGGTGCCGGCGCATCCTCTTTATCAAGGACGGCGTTCTCTATCGGGAGCTCCGCCGGGGGGACCTGGACCGGAAGGCCTTTTTTGCCCAGATCCTGGGCGTGGTGAGCCTGCTGGGAGGTGACAGCGCCGATGTTCTGTAAGCTGGCGCTCCGCAACGTCACCCGGAGCCTGAAGGACTACGCCGTCTACTTCCTCACCCTCACCTTCGGCGTGTGCATCTTCTACATCTTCAACTCCCTGGAGAGCCAGTGGTGCATGCAGATGCTCGCCCGCTCGTCCCACTACATCGTGGACACCATTCTCATCTTCATGGACGTGTTCTCCGTCTTCGTGTCGGTGGTGCTGGCCTGCCTCATCCTCTACGCCAACACTTTTCTCATGAAGCGGCGGAAACGGGAGCTGGCCACCTACTTCCTGCTGGGCCTGCCCACGGGGAAGGTCTCATTGCTGCTGGTGCTGGAGACCCTGCTCATCGGCCTTTTCTCCCTGGCCGCCGGTCTGTTGCTGGGCGTCCTCCTCTCCCACAGCCTGGCCCTCCTCACCATGGCCATGTTCGCCTCCTACCCCACCGATGAGTCCTTCGGCTTCATCCTGTCGGGGAAGGCCATCGTCAAGACCATCCTCTACTTCGGCGTCATCTTCCTGGTGGTCATGGGCTTCACCGGCCTCTCCGTCTCCCGGGCCAAACTCATCGACCTCATCCAGGGTGGCCGGAAAAACGAGGAGATGCGGGAGCGTCCCCTGTGGCGGAGCGTGCTCACCTTCCTCCTGGGGGTGGTGCTGCTGCTCATCGCCTACGCCATGCTGCTCATCCGGGGCATCAACCGCATCGACTCCCTCTTCTTCCTCATGCTGGCCCTGGGCACCCTGGGGACCCTCCTCTTCTTCCGCTCCCTCTCCGGCTTCCTGCTGCGGCTGGTGAAGGGCCACAAAAAGCTCTACTACAAGGACCTCAACATGTTCGTTCTGCGGCAGTTCAACAGCCGCATCCACACCACCTATGTGTCCATGACGGTGATCTGCCTGCTCCTGCTGCTGGCCATCGGCGTCACCGCCTGCTGCGTGGGCCTCAACAACACCATCGGCGCCATGACGGACGCCTCCGCCCCCTACGACTTTACCATCCAGAATTACAGCGGGGACGTCTCTCCCACCGACATCCCCAGCCTTCTCGCGGAAAACGGCTTTGACCCTGATGCCCAGCTGAAGGACGCCTGGTTCTGCAATTTCTACTACAACGACCCCGACCTCTCCGTCCCCGGTCAGGGCTCCTCGGACACCGTCCTCTCCCTCACCGACTACAACGCCCTCATGGCCCTCCAGGGGAAGTCCGGCCTCACGGAGGCCGAGCTGCCCCAGCTGCGGACGGAGACCCTGGTCACCGGCTTCTCCGGCATCGGCGCCTATCTGGTGGTGGACGACGCCATGGCCTCCACCCTCTCCGTCCGGCGGCAGATCTTTGTGGGCAACTACGCCGGGGACCCCCAGGCCGCCGAGGCCGCCCTCACCGCCGCTCTGGACTCCCCCGACTTTTATAATACCGGCTCCTATAACACCAACACCAAGCTCCAGATCTACCTGGAGAACATGGGCACCAAGATCCTGGTCCTCTTCATGGGCCTATACCTGGGCCTGGTGTTCCTGGTCACTGCCGCGGCGGTACTGGCCCTTCAGCAGCTCTCCCAGGCCGCCGACAACCAGCCCCGGTACGCCATTCTGGCCCGGCTGGGGGCCCCGGAGAACATGCGCAGCCGGGCCCTCTTCACCCAGGTCTTTCTCTCCTTCTTCCTGCCCCTGGCCCTGGCCGTGGTCCACTCCATCGTGGGCATGACAGCGGCCAACGCCGTCATCTCTGCGGTGGGCAGGGTGGACTCCGTCCAGAGCTCCCTGGTCACCGCCGCCCTCCTCCTGGTCATCTACGGGGCCTACTTCCTGGCCACCTACTTCGGCGCCCGGACCGTAGTCCGGGGGAACGGATAAGCAAAAATGCCTGCCGCGTTTTCTTCGCGGCAGGCATTTTCATATTCCCTCAAAAAAGTCCTCGTATTGTACTTTATAAAT
>NZ_CALXEE010000012.1 GCF_944387245.1 uncultured Intestinimonas sp.
TATCACGATGAGCTGGCTGAATTGCCCAATTGGGCAGGGCCCGTCCACTGGCACCCCGACTTTGAGATCGCCACCGCTGTAAGTAACGTCCTGGAGTACCAGGTGGGGCGGCAGCATGTGACGCTGAAGGCGGGCGACAGCATATTTGTCAACGGGAATGTGCTCCACAGAGTCAGACAGCTGTCCGGAGACCGTCCCGATCCCATCCCCATCATCCTCTTTTCCAGCGCCGCTGTGGCCCCCGAAGACAGCACCATTTATCAAAAATATATCCGGCCCGTTGCCCGGTGCGACGCACTGCCCTTTGTGGTGTTCCGGCACGGGGACCCGACCTGCGGCGGGGTGGGCCGGGTCATCCGGGACACCTACAGCCGCTTGGGAGAACCAACACCGTGCCATGAGATGGCGGTACAGCGCAACATCAGCCGCATCTTTGAGTATCTGTTCTGCCATTTTGACCGTTTCCCCAAATATGAAGCCACGCGGGTACAGATGAAGGGACAGATCCGGCTCCAAAAGATGCTCGCCTACATCTACGAGCACTATACGGAGACCGTCACCCTCCAGGACATTGCCGACGCCGCCCACATCAGCCGCAGCGAGGCGGGGCGCTGCTTCCAGACCTACATGGGGTGCTCCCCGGTGGAGGCGCTGATCCAGCACCGGCTCCGGGCCGCCCGCAGATTGCTGGCCGAAAAGACCCATACCCTCCAGGAGATCAGCTTTGCCTGCGGGTTCCACTCTGCAAACTACTTCAGCCGAAAATTCAGGCAGACCTATGGGTATGCGCCCAGCCAAAACAACAACTTGGGTAAATAGTGCTTTCTTTTGGCGCTCCTGTGCCTTTGCTTTGCCATGACAGGATGATATACTGCGATGCGAGAAATGACAGGTTTCACCTGGAAGGAGATCGCCATGGCAAGACAGAAGAACTACAAGAAAACACTGACAGCCTGCTACCTGGGCTTCGTCACCCAGTCCATATCCGCAAATTTTGCCCCGCTCCTGTTCCTGACCTTTCAGAGCACCTACGGGATTACCCTCGAAAAAATCGCCCTGATCCCCATGGTGTTTTATCTCGCCCAGCTGTTCATCGACCTTGCGGCCACCCGATTCGCCGACAGGATCGGATACCGTACCTGTGTGGTGGTGTCCCAGGTGCTGTCGGCGGTGGGGCTTGTGTCTATGGCCTTCCTGCCGGAGCTGCTCCCCGTCCCCTTCGCGGGCCTTCTGATTTCAGTGGTGCTCTATGCCGTCGGCAGCGGCCTGATCGAGGTTTTGGTGAGCCCCATTGTGGAGGCCTGCCCCTTCGAGCATAAGGACGGTATGATGAGCCTCCTCCACTCCTCCTACTGCTGGGGGGCGGTGGGGGTCGTCCTGGGCTCCACCCTCTTTTTCGCCCTCTTTGGCATCGAACACTGGAAGGTCCTGACGGTCCTCTGGGCGCTGCTGCCGCTGTACAACACGTGGAACTTCCTCCGCTGCCCCATCGAGCGGCTGGTGGAGGAGGGGAAGGGCATGAGCAGCGGCGAGCTGCTCCGGCTGCCCCTGTTCTGGCTCATCATCGTGCTGATGATCTGCACCGGCGCCTCCGAAGCCACCATGGCCCAGTGGGCGTCGGCCTTTACCGAGTCCGCCCTGGGCGTCTCCAAGACGGTGGGCGACCTGGCGGGGCCCGGCCTGTTCGCCATGTTCATGGGTATCTCCCGTATGCTCTACGGCAAATTCAGCCGGATGCTCGATCTGACCAGGGTCATGCTGCTCTGCGGCGCCCTGTGCGCCGGCTGCTATCTGCTGGCCGCCCTGTCGGCCTCCCCGGTGCTGGGCCTGGCGGGCTGTGCCCTCTGCGGCCTGGCGGTGGGCATCATGTGGCCCGGCTCCATCAGCATCTCCTCCCAGAAATGCCCCGGGGGCGGCACCGCCATGTTCGCCTTCCTGGCCCTGGCCGGGGACCTGGGCGCCACGGTGAGCCCCGCCCTGGTGGGCAGTTTTGCGGAGCTGGCGGGCGGCGATCTGAAAAAGGGGCTGCTCGTGGCCACGGCCTTCCCTGTAGTGCTCGTCGTTGGACTGCTGCTCCTGAAAAGGAAGGTCGATTAGGCGGCGGGTAGAAGGGATTTGCTCTGAGGAAGTGCCCAATAAGGAATCAGATGTGGGGACAAGAGGTGAGACAACGGGAACAAGGCTGCGACGGCGGCCATGCTGCCCCGGGTGTGAGGACAATTGGCGGCGCCCCCCGGCACGATGCCGGGGGGCGCTTTTGCCGTGCTTGGGTCCGTCTAGGACGAAGAATTCATATGCAAATACTTTGCTAGAATGTGGTAAAATGACCCTTCCAATCGACGCGAGGGGTATTTTTCTCCGGTTGTTGCGCTTTCCGCAAAAATATATAAATTATTACCGTGCTGCAGCATGTTGAGAAAGCTCACATACCGGCGGAGGCGAAGAACACACCTTTCCGGTAGCCTCTCCCCATGGGGGAAGGCAAGCCCGCAGATGGATCTTGGTTTCATAAAAGCTGAAGTTGTGATATAATAAATAAAAAAGTAACAGCCTGGATGGCAGAAGGGAGGTGTAACAATGTCTGAGGCTGAGCGGGATGTGCAGGAGATCATGGAGCTGACCAGCGCCATGATGAATCGTTATTATCATGACAACGATGTGGAGTTTGTGATCGCCCATCTGACCGACGACATCGTCTGGCTGGGAACGGCGGAGCACGAGTTTGCGGCGGGAAAGGAGACCGTGGCCGGTATCTTCCGGCGGTTTGCGGGCCAGGTTCCCACGTGCAACATCTCGGGGGAGGAGTACCGGGTGCTCTGCCTGGGGCCGGAGGCCTACCTGTGCAGCGGCCGGATGTGGATCGCCACCGACGCCTCCACCGGGATCAGTCTGCGGGTACACCAGCGCGTCACCATGGGTTTCCGGCGGGT
Organism: uncultured Intestinimonas sp.; assembly: GCF_944387245.1. GTDB lineage: Bacteria > Bacillota > Clostridia > Oscillospirales > Oscillospiraceae > Intestinimonas. The sequence goes on from NZ_CALXEE010000012.1 coordinate 2,931, forward strand.
CGGGGAGGGCCTGCGCTGCTGCCACATCCACATCTCCAATCCCTACGGTGAGATGGCCGACGACGACGTGGGCTTCCCCATAAGAATGGCGCGGCAGTCCTATGAGTACCTCCAGGAGCGGATCGAGGCCCAGAGACGGCAGATCGAGGCCCAGACCTCAGTGCTCCAGAGGATGAGCTACGAGGACACCCTGACCGGGCTCAACAACCGGAATAAATTCAACCAGGTGATGGACGGGCAGTGGGAGAGCGGACGGCTGGGGATCGCCTGCTTTGATCTCAACGGACTCAAGGAGACCAACGACCTCAGGGGCCACAGCGCCGGTGACGAGCTGCTCTGCAGGGTGGCCGGGGAGCTGCGGAAGGTCTTTGGGGACAGGGCCTACCGTACCGGCGGCGACGAGTTCGTGGTGGTGGACGACACCCTGGAGGAGGCGGAGTTCCGGGCCGCCGTCCGGGCCGCCGAAGCAGGTATGAAGGCGGCAGGGATCTGCTGCTCGGTGGGCGCCTCCTGGCGGGCCGGTTCCCTGCAACCCCGAGAACAGCTGGACGAGGCCGACCGGCTGATGTACGAGGAGAAGCGCCGCTATTACAGCGACCGTGCCCACGACCGGCGCAACCGCCCCAGGGCGCCCCGGCAGCAGGAAGAACCCGCCACTTGACTTTCCCGGGGGCCTGTGGTACACTCACACTGCAAATTTGATATGAGCATGTGTATTCGTCATCGGATGGATACTTTTAAGGTGCTTGAACGCATTCCGTAGATCTGAGAAGGAATGTGTTCAGGCACCTTTTTTGTTTTCATCCGGCAGCCATGCGGTCAGGAGGCAGCCATGAGCGTGAGAAAAAATGAATTTGCAGCCTATATCTCCCTGAGCATCCTGGGGATGCTGGGCTCATCGGGGACCATTCTGGCGGATACCTTCTTTGTGTCCAACCGGCTGGGGGCCGACGGCCTGGCCGCCCTCAACCTCTCCATCGCCGTGTTCGGCCTCATCAATGGCCTGGGCATGCTCTTTGGCATCGGCGGCGCCACCCGCTACACCATCTTCCGCTCCCAGGGGGACGGGAAGGGGGGCGACCGGGTGTTTACCGCCGCCCTCCTCAGCGCCCTGGTCACCGGACTGTGCTTCCTGTGCGCCGGCCTCCTCTGCCCGGAGACCATCGCCCGGGCCCTGGGGGCCGAAGGAGCCCTCCTCCCCATGTGCACGGCATATCTGAAGACCGTCCTCTGCTTTGCCCCCTGCTTCATCCTCAACCACCTCCTCATGGCCTTCCTCCGCAACGACGGCAACCCCAGGCTGGCCATGTGCGCCATGCTGGCGGGGAGCCTGGCCAACATCGCCCTGGACTACCTCTTCGTCTACCCCCTGGACATGGGCATCTTCGGCGCCGCCCTGGCCACCGGGCTCTCCCCCGTCATCGGCCTGGTCGTCTCCTCCCTCCACCTGGTCACCGGCCGTGCCCGGTTTCATCTGACCGGAGACGGCCTCAGTCTCCGGGAACTGGGCCGGAACGCCGGACCCGGCCTCTCCGCCTTCGTCAACGAGTGCTCCTCCGGCGTGGTGCTGGTGGTCTTCAACCTGCTGCTCCTGCGGAGCGCCGGCAGCACCGGCGTGGCCGCCTATGGCATCGTGGCCAACCTGGCCCTGGTGGTGCTGGCCGTCTTTACCGGCATGGCCCAGGGCATCCAGCCCCTGCTCAGCCGGGCCTACGGGGGAGGGGACCGGGCGGAGACGGCCGCCCTCCTGCGCCGGGGACTGGCCCTCTCCGGCGGGGTGGGGCTGGCCGTTCTGGCCGCCGCCCTGCTGGCAGCACCCACCCTGGTCTCCTGGTTCAACAGCGAGGGAGACCCCCTGCTCCAAAGCCTGGCGGAGGAGGGCCTGCGGCTCTACTTTGTGGGCTTCCTCTGCGTGGGCTATAACTACCTGACGGCGGCCTTCCTCAGCGCCACCGGACGGGCCGGAACTGCCTGCGCCCTCTCCACCTTCCGGGGCTGTGTGGGCATCACCCTGACCGCCTGCCTCTTCGCCTGGTGCTTCGGCGTCACCGGCATCTGGCTGGCCTTCCCCGCAGTGGAGCTGTCCACCGCCCTGCTGGGGCTTTTGGTCCAGCGCCGCCGCACGGCGGACGCCCCGGATGGTCTCTATGCCTGAGCCATAAAAACCATAAAAACCTATTGACATACTAGGAAATAGGTGCTAGGATAATGCACAGGAAAACACTAGGAATTAAAGAGGGCAACCTCTTCTGCATTGTCCGCTCCGGTTTGGGCGGAGAAAGGAAGCGAATACCATGCGTCACATCTATGCCGACAACGCCGCCACCACCAAGATGAGTCAGGCGGCCATCCGGGGCATGCTGCCCTATCTGGACGGCATTTACGGAAATCCCTCCAGCCTCCACAGCACCGGACAGGCGGCCAAAGAGGCCCTGGAGTCGGCCCGGGCCGTCATGGCCAGGGGGCTGGGCTGCGATCCCCGGGAGATCACCTTCACCTCCGGCGGCAGCGAGGCCGACAACCAGGCCATCCGCACCGCCGCCTGGCTGGGGGCGAAGAAGGGGAAGAAGCACATCGTCTCCACCGCCTTTGAGCACCACGCCGTCCTCCACACCCTGGAAGCCCTGGAGAAGGAGGGCTTTGCCGTCACCCTGCTGGACGTCCACGGGGACGGCCTCATCACGGCGGAGGAGGTGGCGGCGGCCATCCGCCCCGACACCTGCCTGGTGACGGTGATGTATGCCAACAACGAGGTGGGCACCGTGGAGCCCATCGCCGAGATCGGGGCGGTCTGCCGGGAGAAGGGGGTCCTCTTCCACACCGACGCCGTCCAGGCGGCGGGACACCTGGCCATCGACGTGGAGAAGGAGCACATCGACCTGCTCTCCCTCTCCGCCCACAAGTTCCACGGCCCCAAGGGGGTAGGTGTCCTCTACGCCCGGAAGGGCATCCCCCTCCAGAACCTCATCTACGGCGGCGCCCAGGAGCGGGGCAAGCGGGCGGGCACCGAGAACCTGCCCGCCATCATGGGCATGGCGGCGGCCTTTGAGGAGGCCCTGGCCGGGATGGACGAGCGGGCCGCTCACGTGACCGCCCTGCGGGACAAGCTGATCGACGGCCTGGGGCAGATCCCCCACAGCCTTCTCAACGGCCACCGTACGCAGCGCCTCCCCGGCAATGTAAGCTTCTGCTTCGAGGGCATCGAGGGCGAATCCCTCCTGCTGCTGCTGGACGACAAGGGGGTGGAGGCCTCCTCCGGCTCGGCCTGCACCTCCGGCTCCCTGGACCCCAGCCACGTGCTGCTGGCCCTGGGCCGGCCCCACGAGATTGCCCACGGCTCCCTGCGGCTCTCCCTCTCCCACGAGAATACCCAGGAAGAGGTGGACCACATCATCCGCTCGGTCACCGAGGTGGTGGAGTACCTCCGCGGCATCTCCCCGGTGTGGCGGGATCTCCAGAGCGGAAAACAGAATTTTGTCATCCAGTAAGAGAGGTGTAAGATATGGCACTTTATAGCGAGACCGTTATGGACCACTTCCGCAATCCCCGGAACGTGGGCGTCATCGAGGACGCCGACGGCGTGGGCGAGGTGGGCAACGCCAAGTGCGGCGACATCATGAAGATCTACCTGAAGATCAAGGACGACGTCATTGAGGACGTGAAGTTCGAGACCTTCGGCTGCGGCTCGGCCATTGCCTCCAGCTCCATGGCCACCGAGATGATCAAGGGCAAGCCCCTCAGCGAGGCCCTGGCCCTCACCAACAAGGCGGTGGCCCAGGCCCTGGACGGCCTGCCCGCCCACAAGCTCCACTGTTCCGTGCTGGCCGAGGAGGCCATCAAGAAGGCCATCCAGGACTACTATGAAAAGACCGGCGCGGACTACGACAAGAGCATTTTCCCCGCCTGTGACAGCTGCGACCACGGTTGCTGCCACAGCCACTGAACATCGCTTCACGCAGACCACGGGTCCAGTCCCCTGAAAAGGGGACGGGCCCGTGGTTTTTTGCATGGAAAGGGGGAAAATCACTGGTGACAAGGCGCCCTGGTATCTGCTATACTGAAAGGTACGACATCCCCCCACAGCGGGGCGGAGAACGGGAAAAGGAGGGCGGACCATGGCCGCTGTTTTGTACTATGAACCCCTTGTGATGATGGGTCCCGGCGCCATTGCCCGGGTGTGCGGCCGGTTCGGCCTGACGGTGATCCCGGTGCCCCGGGACCGGGTGGGCCAGACCGTGGGCTTTCTGGCGGGCTACCAGGGCTTTCCCGAGCGTCCGGAAAAGGAGAAGCCGCCGGAGGACCGGGTGCTGGTGTTCTGCGAGGTGGACCGGGAGACCCTGGACCAGGTGCTGGAGGCCCTGAAGGCCGACGGCGCCCCCACCTCCCTGAAGGCCATCCTTACCGGCACCAACGCCGGCTGGCCCTTCGCCCGCCTGGCCCGGGAGCTCTCAGCGGAGCACCGTGCCATGGGCGGGCGCTGAAAACTTTTTGATATGCCGCGCCGTCTGAGGAATGAGGGCGGCAGAGAGGAGCCGACGGCCTTGGATTATGATAAACTGCTGACCCTGAGCAGCGATCTGGGCTACCATCTCCTGCTCAGCGGTGCGGAGATCTACCGGGTGGAGGAGTCGGTCCACTACCTGCTCACCGCCTACGGGGTGGAGACGGGAGAGGTCTTTGTCATCCCCAACTGCGTCATCGTCAGCCTGACGGCGCCGGGCCAGAAGCCCATCACCCGGGTGCGGCGTGTGCCCGGCCACGGCACCGACATCAGCCGGATGGAGGCCCTCAACGACCTGTGCCGGCGGCTGTGCGCCTGTCCTCCCGATCTGGACCGGGCGGGCGAGGAGCTGGACGGTGTGATCCGGGAGGTTCACCGCACCCCCATGGCCGTGGAGCTGGCGGCCTATGTGCTCCTCACCTCGGCCTTCTGCCTCCTCTTCGGCGGCACCGCCCGGGACGCCTTCTGCGGCGGTGTCTGCGGTCTGGCCGTGGGACTGGTGGTCCCCTTCCTGGCCCGGCTGGGCACCAACCTCTTCTTCAAGGCCATGGTGGGCGGCTTTTTCTGCGGCCTGCTGGCCGCCGGTCTCACCGACCTGGGCGTGGGGGAGCACATTGACCTCATCATCACCGGCGCCATCATGGCCCAGGCGCCCGGTCTGGTCATCACCAACTTTATGCGGGACATCATGGCAGGGGATATGATGTCCGGCCTGGTGAAGCTGGCCGAGGCCCTGCTCACCGGTGCCGGCATCGCCCTGGGCACCGGTGTGGCCCTGAGCCTGGTGAGCGCGTTATGGGGGGTGCTGTGATGGAGCTGTTTCTGCCCTGTCTCTACGCCTTTCTGGCCTGCCTGGGCTTCTGCGTTCTCTTCCGCATCAACGGCCTGGGGGCGGTGCTCTGCTCCCTGGGGGGCGCCCTGGCCTGGCTGGTCTACCTCCTCACCGGGCCCATCATGGGGAACAACGATGTCATCCAGTATTTCTGGGCGGCGGTCTTTCTCTCGGCCTACGCCGAGGTCATGGCCCGGGTGCGCAAGTGCCCCGCCACCGGCTACCTGCTCATCGCCTTTATCCCCCTGGTGCCCGGCGCAGGCATCTACAACATGATGGACGCCGCCCTCCGGGGCAACACCCAGGACTTCCTCAACACCGGCCTCCACACCCTGAGCATCGCCGGTTCCCTGGCGGTGGGAGTGCTGGTGGTGTCCTCCCTGGTGCGGATGTACAGCATGCTCTAGCACCGGAGGCGGACGGAAAGGGGAGAGCAGCCTTGAGACGCTATGACATCGTCCTGCTGGACGCCGACAATACCCTTTTTGACTTCAACGCCGCTGAGGCCCAGGCCCTGGACGCCGTGCTGGCGGAGTTCGGCTGGCCCCGTGACGAGGGGACCAAACGGGCCTATCTGGAGATCAACCACGCTCTGTGGTCGGCCTTCGACCGGGGGGAGGCGGAGGAGGACTTCCTCACGGTGGAGCGGTTCCGCCTGCTGGGGGAGCGCCTTGGCCGGTGCGCCGACCCGGCGGAGATGAACCGCCGGTACCTGGACCACCTGGGGAAGTGCTCCCTGCTCCTTCCCGGGGTGGAGGCACTGTGCCGCACCCTGCGGGAGGCTGGCTGCCGCCTGGCCCTGGCCACCAACGGGGTGGCCAGGGTCCAGTACGCCCGGCTGGCGGGCTCCCCCCTGGCCCCCTACCTGGAGCGGCTCTTCATCTCGGGGGAGATGGGGACCCGGAAGCCGGAGCCGGCCTTTTTCCACGCCGCCCTCTCCGCCATGGGGGCGGAGGATAGAAAACGCTGCGTCATGGTGGGGGACGGCCTGGGCTCCGACGTAAAGGGGGCCCTATGTGCCGGCCTGGACGTCATCTGGTTCGCGCCCGGCGGCGGCACTGCTCCGGCGGAGCTGAAACCCACCTATACCGCCCGCTCCCTGGAGGAGGTCGGGCGCATCATTTGTTCCACACCTCGGAATACATAGAGAGGAGATCCTAGGCATGCAGAAAACTGCGGGGGCACCCGGCGCTCCCGAGCCCAAGAAGCGAGACCGGGAGGTGGGCCACCGGCGGCGGCTGGCCCTGAGCGCCCTGTTGGCCTGTGTGGCCCTCATCGGGGCGGTGTCCCTGGGGGCCCTGGCACAGTCCTCTGCCCCGGCGGAGGAGACGGCGGCCCCACCGGCTGGGACCCGTGCGGTGACGCCGCCGGAGGCCTCCGGGCCAGCCACCATGGAGACAACTGCCCCCGTACCGCCGGAGCCCACTCCCACCCCAACGCCCACGCCCACACCGGTGCCGGCCTTTGACTTCACCCAGCCCGCGCCGGAGAGGTTGCCGGTGGAGGACGACTGGTTCTCCGACGCCGTTTTTATCGGGGACTCGCGCACCGACGGCCTGCGGCTTTACAGCGGCATCCGGGGGGCGGACTTTCTGGCCTATAAGTCCCTCATGATTTTCCACGTGGTGGGCAATGACCGGGTGGACCAGCGGGCCGTACCCCTCAACGGCGTGGGTGACAAGAAGCTGGTGCTGGAGTGGCTGGACGAGAAGCAGTACGCCAAGGTCTACCTCATGTTCGGCATCAATGAGCTGGGCTATGGGGACGACGGCGCCTTCGCCGAGGCCTTTTCCCGGACGGTGGATGAGGTCCGGGCCCGGCAGCCGGAGGCCGTGATCTACATCCAGTCCCTGGTGCCCATCGAGCCGGAGAAGGCCTACAAGACCAACCCGGCCTCCTGGCTCAACAACGACAACGTGGCCCGGTATAATGAACTCCTCCGGCAGGTGTGCGCCGACAAGGGTGTGGTCTATGTGGATGTGGCCTCCGCCCTGGTGAACGATGCCGGAATTTTGCCCCCAGAGGGGACTACTGACGGCATCCACTTCACCCGGAGCTGGTATGAGAAGTGGTACGCCTACTTAAAGACCCACACCGTGGACCCGGCGGAGTATGCCGCGGGCCAGCCGGTGGCGGAGACAGAGGAGATGTCGCAATGAAAAAGCTGATGGTAGTGTTGACCGCCCTGACCCTAGCGGTATTAGCGGCCTGCGGCGGAAAAGATCCCGCCCCTTCGGGCTATGACCCGCAGACCACAGCGCAGGCTCTGCTGGATTCGGGTGCCTTTACCCAGGAGCTCTCCCAGTTGGATGCCGACCTGGTGTCAGCCTACCTGGGTCTGGAGAGCCAGCCGGAGGAGGCGGTGGTCTACACCTCCATGGAGGGAGGATATGAGGAGCTGGCTGTGCTGACCATGGCCGACGAGGGTTCCGCCGCCAGTGCCAAACAGGCGGTGGAGGAGCATGTGACGGCTCAGACCGAGACAGAGACGGAGGTTCAGTATAAGCCTGAGGATCTGCCCAAGCTGAAGGACGCCGTGATCCGCCAGGCCGGCAATACCGTGGTGCTGGTGGTGGCCGCCGACTATGACGCTGTCAGCACCGTTCTGGACGGCAATGGCTGAGCTTTTCGGAACGAAGTAGGGAGAATCCGCCCAAAATCAATAAAAATACCCCATTTTCCGGATAGAGGCAAACTCTGACCGGGAAATGGGGTATTTTTTCATTGCTTTTTCTCCGATTACACAGGGGGAGCGTTTAGAGAAGGGTGAGACTGGCTTTCAGAGTATAGGCGGTGTCAAAGAGGATCACAACCCAGAGCATGGGGGAGGAGAGCATATTGGCCGGCCGCAAAGGGGAGGATTGGGTGGAAAGCCACCGGGGCTGCTTTTTCTTGCGGGATACCAGAAGAAGGGTGCCCAGCAGGGCCACCAGAAAGCTGCCGAATACCAGGCACAGGAGGATAAGGGAACCCGCTGTCCCCGCCTCTTTGAGGAGGGGGAGGGCGGTAGATACCGTATTACCGGCAATGTGCAGGCAGATGGCGGCAGGCAGGGAGTAGCGGAGTGCGGCATATCCATAGATCAGACCACTCAGGCAGGCGGACAGGCCCTGATACAGATCGTGGTGCATCAGCCCAAAGCAGATCGATGAGAGGACCAGGGCAAAAAGGGCGCCATAAGGCCGGAGCCTGGAGAGCAGGACACCCCGATAGATAAGCTCCTCCAAAACAGGGCCCAGAAGACAGACATATATGGCCAGTATCGGTGAAAATGCCGATTCTGGGGCGGCGGCTGGCTGGGCACTCAGTCCCGCAAAGCGCAGAAGGCTATCCAGGCCTGGGGTAGAGAAAGAGACGACCAGTTTGAAGGTCATGTCCAAGCCGAACAGGTAGAGGAGGGCGGTTGCCCCGGGCCGTTCGGCGGCGGACCGGGAGGACCAGGGACTTTGGATGCGGCCATACAGGAGGACGGGAAAGGAGGCGAGACAGGCGCTGGCCAGGGTGGCAGCATCTGCCGGAAGGTGCAGCCGGGGAAACACAAGACGCTGCAAAAGGATAAAAATAACGCTATATGCCAGCAGGCAGAACCAGAGGGTGGAAGACCCCAGTCTTCTTTGGAGAAGCGTCACAGATGAAAACCTCCTGTAAAGCGCGTGCCAGAGCACAGGCTGAATTGATGATATGCAAATATAATAGCATAACGCAGAGGCGAGATTTTTTAAGATTCGAGAAAGGATCCTTTAAATTCGGAAGGACCGTCGTATGGAGGGAAAGAAAACGACTAGATGCGCCCGAAACGGCAGCATCTGGTCTTCTCCCAGCCCTTTGGTCCCGGACAAGGAGGGAGAGTCCTCACAGCTCCTCCTGGGCCTGGAACGACTGCATGGCCTGCTGGTCGGCCTCCCGCTTGTCCTCAATGGCTTCCTTCAGGAGCATATCCTTCACCTTCATGAGGCGGATGGTGTTGGAGCGCTCGTTCTCATCCAGCTTCATGGAGATATACTTGATGGACTCCTGCATCTGAGGGATCTTGACATATTCCAGGGCGTTGACCCGGCGGCGGGTCTTTTCGATCTCCTCCGCCAGGAGCTGGGCGGTCTTCTCCATCTCGGCCAGGCGCAGCATGTCCTGAAAGACGCCGGAGAGGGCGTCTACCGCGTCGTCCAATGCGCCGGAGGTAGCGGCAAAGCCGTAGGGGTACACGTCACCGGCGTCGGCGGTGCGGGTCTTGAAGTGGTACTGGGGCACGTTCACGGACATGATGTTCTGGAAGTCCATGGTGAGCTCCACAGACTGCTTGGGGTACATGAGGGATTGCTTGAGCATCTCGGTGGACATGAGGGCGCTGGCCACGGTAAAGGAGCCGTGGGCCGCCATGAGGGCGTCCTCCACCTTCTTCCGGAGGGCGCGGTTCTCCCGCACCACGTCCAGAAACTGCTTCATGAGCTCGTCACGCTTGTCCTTGAGCAGCTTGTGGCCCCGGATGGAGGTCTTGAGCCGGGTCTTGAGCCGGGTCAGCTCCTGCCGGGTGGGGTTCACATTGATGGCGGGCATACCTTATCCCTCCTTTTTCGGGAGGTATTTCTCGATATACTCCGGCTTGATCCGCTTCAGCTCCGACTTGGGCAGAATGGAGAGCAGCTCCCAGCCCAGGTTCAGGGTCTCCTCGATGGAGCGGTTCTCATCGCTGCCCTGGGAGACATAGCGCTTTTCAAACTCGTCAGCGAACTTGGCGTACAGCAGGTCGGTGGGGGAGAGGGCGGCCTCGCCCAGGATGCTCATGAGCTCCTTGTTCTCCTTACCGGTGGCGTAGGCGGCGAAGAGCTGGTTCATGGTGCCGGCGTGGTCCTCCCGGGTCTTGCCCACGCCGATGCCCTTATCCTTCAGACGGCTCAGGGAGGGCAGCACATCCACGGGGGGATTGACGCCCTTCCGGTAGAGCTCACGGGAGAGGATGATCTGCCCCTCGGTGATGTAGCCGGTGAGGTCGGGGATGGGGTGGGTCTTGTCGTCCTCGGGCATGGTGAGGATGGGGATCATGGTGATGGAGCCGGGGCAGCCCAGACGGCGGCCGGCCCGCTCGTACATGGTGGCCAGGTCCGTGTAGAGGTAGCCGGGGTAGCCGCGGCGGCCCGGGACCTCCTTCTTGGCCGCCGACACCTCACGAAGGGCCTCGGCGTAGTTGGTGATGTCGGTGAGGATGACCAGCACGTGCATGCCATTCTCAAAGGCCAGGTACTCGGCGGCGGTGAGGGCCATACGGGGGGTGGCGATACGCTCGACGGCGGGGTCGTTGGCCAGATTGGTGAAGAGGACGGTGCGGTCGATGGCGCCGGTGCGGCGGAAGTCCTGGATGAAGAAGTCGGACTCCTCGAAGGTGATACCGATGGCGGCAAAGACCACGGCAAAGTTGCCGGCGTCGTCGCCCAGCACGCGGGCCTGACGGGCGATTTGGGCGGCCAGGTTGGCGTGGGGCAGACCGGAGCCGGAGAAGATGGGCAGCTTCTGACCACGGACCAGGGTGTTCAGGCCGTCAATGGTGGAAATGCCCGTCTGAATAAACTCGTTGGGGTAGTCACGGGCGGCGGGGTTCATGGCCAGGCCGTTGATGTCCCGGAACTCCTCGGCCAGGATGTCGGGGCCGCCGTCGATGGGCCGGCCCATGCCGTTGAAGACGCGGCCCAGCATGTCGCCGGAGACGCCCAGCTGCAGGGGGTGACCCAGGAAACGGATCTTGGACTCCTTCAGGTTGATGCCGGCGGAGGGCTCGAAGAGCTGGACCACGGCGTTGTCGCCGTTGACCTCCAGCACCTTGCAGTGACGCAGGTCACCGTTGGGCAGCTCGATCTCGCCCAGCTCGTCGTAGGTGACCCCCTGGACCTGCTTGACCAGCATCAGAGGGCCGTTGATCTCCTGGATGGTACGATATTCACGGATCATGCGTCTTCACCTCCCTTGGCCGCCACGGCGTCGATCTCCTGGGCCATTTCCTTGTCCATTTCGGCGTAAACGGCGGCGTACTCGCTGTCGGGGACGGTCTTGGCCCGGCCCATCTTCTCCCGGAAGGGGATGGCGAAGAGCTCGGTGACGCTGGCGCCCTTGGCGATGGCGGCCCGGCAGCGCTGGTCGTACTCCAGGATCATGCCCAGCATCTTGTCCTGGCGGTCGTAGTTGGAGTACCAGTCCACCTCCAGGAAGCCATTCTGCTGGAGGAAGTCCTCACGGAGCATCTTGGCGGTCTCCAGGGTGAGCTGGTCGCCGGCGGACAGGGAGTCCTTGCCCACCAGCTGGACGATCTCGTTGAGGCTGGCCTCCTCCTGGAGGATGGACATGGCCTTGTCGCGGTTCATCATGAACTGCTTGCCCAGGTGCTCATCGTACCAGGGCTTCAGGGAGTCCAGATACAGGGAGTAGGAGTTGAGCCAGTTGATGGCGGGGAAGTGGCGGCGGTAGGCCAGGGAGGAGTCCAGGGCCCAGAACACCTTGACGATACGCATGGTGGCCTGGGAGACGGGCTCGGAGAGGTCGCCGCCCGGAGGGGACACGGCGCCCACGGCGGTCAGGGAGCCCCGGCGGTCACCCTGGGAGGTGATGCACTCCACGGAGCCGGCCCGCTCGTAGAACTGGGCCAGACGGGAGGCCAGGTAGGCGGGGTAGCCCTCCTCGCCGGGCATCTCCTCCAGACGGCCGGACATCTCACGCAGGGCCTCGGCCCAGCGGGAGGTGGAGTCGGCGATGACGGCCACGTCGTAGCCCATGTCGCGGAAGTACTCAGCAATGGTGATGCCGGTGTAGATGGAGGCTTCACGGGCGGCCACGGGCATATCGGAGGTGTTGGCGATGAGGACGGTCCGCTTCATGAGGGACTCGCCGGTACGGGGGTCCACCAGCTCGGGGAACTCCCGGAGCACGTCGGTCATCTCGTTGCCGCGCTCGCCGCAGCCGATGTAGATGACGATATCCACGTCGGACCACTTGGCCAGCTGGTGCTGCATGACGGTCTTGCCGGAGCCGAAGGGTCCGGGGATGGCGGCGGTGCCGCCCTTGGCCACGGGGAAGAGGGCGTCCACGATACGCTGGCCGGAGAGCAGAGGGGTCTTGGGGGGATACTTGTGCTTGTAGGGCCGGCCCACGCGGACGGGCCACTTCTGCACCATGGTGAGGTTATGCTTCTCCCCCTTGTCGTCCACCAGCACGGCCACGGTGTCCAGCACGGTAAAGGAACCGGACTTGATGGACTCGATGGTGCCGCTCATTCTAGGGGGGATCATGATCTTGTGGAGGACGGAGGGGGTCTCCTGGACGGTGCCGATAACGTCGCCGCCCACCACCTTGTCGCCCTTCTTGGCGGTGGCCACGAAGTCCCACTTCTTCTCCCGGTCCAGGGCGGGGACTTCGATGCCGCGGGTGATGGTGGAGCCGGCGATCTTCATGATGCCCTCCAGGGGGCGCTGGATGCCGTCGTAGATGTTTTCGATGAGGCCGGGGCCCAGCTCCACGGACAGGGGGGAGCCGGTGGTCTCCACCGCCGCGCCGGGACCCAGGCCGGAGGTCTCCTCGTAGACCTGGATGGAGGCCGAGTCGCCGTTCATGGTGAGGATCTCACCGATGAGGCGCTGCTCGCCCACGCGGACCACGTCGGCCATGTTGGCGTCCGAAAGTCCGGTGGCCACCACCAGCGGTCCGGAGACTTTGACAATCTTTCCGCTCAAATATTTCGACCTTCTTTCGGGTGATTTCAATGATGGGCTTACCCGCCGAGAATATCGGCACCCACGGCCCGCTCCACAGACTTCTTCACGTTGGCCATGCCGATGCCCAGGGAGCCGGACTTGCCGGGGATGAGGATGATGGCGGGGGTGAGGGCGTCCTTGTAGCGGGCGATCTCGTGCTCCAGCCCGGCGGCCAGCTCCTCGGTGAGGTAGATGATGGCGGTGTTCTCCTTGGCCAGGCGGTGGAGGATCTCGCGGGCGGCCTCCACCGTCTCGGCGGGGTAGACGTCCAGCCCCAGGGCCTTGAAGCCTAGCACGCTGTCCTGGTCCCCCAGCACGGCGATGCGGTAGTTCTCGTTAGACATAGCTCTCACGCAGCCTTTCCCGGATGGTCTCGGCGTCCAGACCGGCCAGACGGCCGGTGAGGATGATCCGGATGGTGGTCAGCTCGCTCTCCTTGGCGTAGAGGTAGCCGATGAGGGGGTGCTCACCGAAGGCCACCCGCTTGCCCTGGGAGAGGTAGGCGGTGAGGGCGTTGTCGCACAGCCGCTCAAACTGGGTGAGGCTGCCCCCCCGCATGGCCTCGGCACCCTCCTGGGCCGCCGCGGTGAGGTAGGTGTGGGTAAAGACCCCCGCCAGATCGGCGGCGCCGGTGCCGGCGGAGAGCAGGCTGTCGGTCTTCACGTTGCCCCCGGGCAGCAGCACCCGGCGCAGGAAGTCGGGGCCCTTGCCCATGCGGGCGGCGCGGACCACCGAGCGCAGGTTCACGCTGTCGATGGACAGCCGCACATACCCCTCCAGGAAGGGACTGCGGGCGGCCTTGGCGGCGGCGAGCATCTCGGTGTAATAGGCCTGGTCCAGCAGCAGGTCGGCAGCCTGGGGGTCGCCGCTGGAGGCCAGCAGCTCCTTGGCCTGGGCCACCGCCTGGGCGAAGGTGGCGCTGTACCGGCTCAGATCGCCCTGGACGTAGTCCTCCTTGAGGCGCCCGGCGGGATAGCGCCCGGCGTCCAGCAGCAGCTCGTCGGGGGACTGGCCGGTGGCCTCGGCCTTCACCAGGACCTTGGCGTTGTGATAGTCATATTTGATGCAGAACACGTCCACGATGGCCGGGTCGGGGGCGGCGCGGCGCAGCTCGGCGAAGAGAGCCAGCCGGGCCGCGTCCAAAGTCTGCTCGATGGCGGCGGGGGTGAGGGACGGAAAGTCCCCGTAGCCGCACTCGGCGAGCACCTTGGCCGCCTCCTCCGCACTGCGGGCGGAGAGCATCCGCTCCATCCGATCCCGGGTCAGGAGCTTGGTCTCCATAGCGTGGATGCGGGCGGAGATATAGAGGTAGTCGTATTCCTTCAGTTTTTTGGCCACGTTACACCCTCCTTTCCATGTGGCGTTGGGCCGTCATGCGAACAGAGCCCTGGCCACCTCGGCGGAGAGGGCGTCCCGCTGGAGGTGGATGAGCACCTCAAAGGAGCAGTTGGTCTCCACCCGGCCATCCCGGAGGATGAGACCGCCGGCCATGGGCCGGGACTCCTCGGCCAGGGTGAGCCTGCCGGCGCTCTCGTCGGCCCGGGGACCGGCCTTCTTGGCCAGCATGTCGTTGGCCATGGTCACGACCTGCTTGCCGTAGCGGGAGCGGTCCTTCTGGGAGAAGATGACCTGCTCGTGTCCGGTGCGGGAGGCGGCCACGGCCAGCTTGGCCAGCAGGGCGATGTACTCCTGGTCGGGGAGCTCCAGCAGCTTCTTCAGGGCCAGGTCGAAGGCCTGCCCCACCATGTCCTGCCTGGCGGCCAGAATGGTCTTCCGGGCCTCCAGCTTGGCCACGTCCACCAGCCGCTCCTGACGGAGGGCGGCGTCCTGCTCGCCCTTACGGCGGATGGCCTCCGCCTGGGTCTGGGCCTGGGACTCATACCGGGCCTCGATCTCCTGGGCCTGGGCGCGGGCCTGGTCCAGGGCGGCGTCGATCTCCTTCTGGACGTCGGCGTCGATCTGACCGGTGATTTTTTCGATTCCGTTCATAGGTTACCGCCTTTCCTTCCTGTCTCGTTGCGGAGAAGCACCCTTACAGGGCGTTCATCAGCAGCAGCACGGAGGCCAGCAGAGACAGGATGGCGTAGAACTCAACGATACCGCAGAGGATGATGCCCTTGGCCCAGTCGTCGGGCTTCTTGGCAACCACGTTGATGGCGGAGGCGGCCACGCGGCCCTGATAGATGGCGGACAGCCAGCCGCCGATGGCCATGGGGATGCAGGAGACGAAGATGGTCAGGCCCTGGGTGACGGTGAGGTCCACAATACCGCCGGAGAAGGCGCCCATGGTGAAGAGGGCGAAGAACCAGATGACCAGGCCGTACAGACCCTGGGTGCCGGGGAGGACCTGAAGGATCAGGCACTTGGAGAAGTGCTCGGGATTCTCACTCAGAAGGCCGGTGGCAGCCTCGCCCACCATGCCGGTGCCCTTGGCGGAGCCCACGCAGCACAGGCCAACCGCCAGAGCGGCGCCAAGGAAAGCCAGACCAATTCCGCCAAACGACTCAAAAAATGCCAACATGTTATTGTTCCTCCTTGATGTCTACATATTTGGTGTTGATAAGCAGGGGACGGAAGGGCTTGCCGCCCTCCTTGTAGAACCGCCCGAAGAACTCCAGACACTGGAGCCGCAGGTCATGGACGTAGCAGCCCAGCAGGTTCAGGGCGAAGTTGAGCATGTTGCCGATGAGGGAGATGATGACGAAGCCCACCACGTTGCCGGTCACCGAGCCCAGGGTATTGAAGACCTGGGCGATGACGCTGCCGGCCAGCATCAGGGCCATGAGCCGGGCGTAGGAGAGGATGTCGCTGAAGAAACCGGTAGCGCCGTTGTACACCGTACCAATGAGGGAGGTGAGCTTGCCGAAGCCCTTGGCGTTCCGGGTGCCGGCGAAGAGGAGCATCACCAGGCCCACAATGAGGACCACGGGATAGCCGCCCACGCTGCCGATGCCCAGCACCGCCAAGGCGATGCCGGCCAGGATGACCCACCAGGTGACCTCATCCCACAGGGCGTCGGCCCAGTCGCCGGCCTGTACCTTCCGCACCACGCTGATGACCATGCCGGTGATGACCTGTAAAAGGCCCAGGGCCAGGGAGCCCACCAGGATGGCCAGGGTGTCGGTGAGAGGGGTGAAGAGGGCGGGGAGGGAGGTGAAGGTGGTATTGGGGTCGATGATCTTGGCGATCTGGGGAATGAAGTCCCCCAAAAAGCCGCCGGTCAGCGCACCCATAATAAAGGTGCTGATGCCGCAGAGGACCAGAAGACCGGCCATATCCTCCATGGTGCCCTTAGGGCGCATCTTCTTGAGCATGAAGAGGCCGCCGGCCACCATCAGGATGCCATAGGCCATATCGGCCATCATGAGGCCAAAAAAGAAGATAAAGAAGGGGGCCATGAGGGGGTTGGGGTCCACCCCGTCATAGGCGGGGAGGACATACATGTTGGTGACCATGTTGAGGGGCTTGGTCAGGATATTGTTTTTGAGCTGGATGGGCACCTGAGGGTACTCCTCCGGCTCCGGATCAGAGGCCTCCCAGGCCGCCGCGTGCTGGGAGAGCAGAGCCTCCACCCGGCCCAGTTTGTCCGCAGGCACCCAGCCCTCCAAAAAGAGGGTCGCGCCGGTGGAAAGGAGACGGCTCTTGACCTCTTCCCGCTGCACATCCTGGGTAAGCCGGTCAATGGTCAGGCGAAGGGCCTCGCGGTGATCCACTTCCTGGCCAATGGCCTGCTTGCACGCCTCCAGCTCATTGGAGAGGGCGGAGAGCTGGGCGTCGATGGCGTCGGTGTTGGCCCGGGCAGTGCCCGTCCAGCCCCGGAGGGAGGCGGGGGTGAAGCCGAAGGTCTTGAGGACGCCCATGGCCTCCTCCTCGGCGGAGCGGTGGCACAGCACCAGCACATACTGGAACTCCCGGTCCCGGCCGGCCCAGTTGAGCTGCGCCAGCTCGGTGACCGCCGCAAGGGCGGTCTCCACGGCGTGCCGGTCGGCGCTGCCGGAGACGGCGCCGAAGGTCACCGACACCTCGCGGGTGGAGGGGGTGTCCAGAGGGGTGTCCAGCTCCAGCCAGGGGGCCAGGGCGGCCTTCTGGGCGGTGAGCTTGCTCTGCTCGTTGTAGATGGCTGCGATACGGGTGTCCCGGTCAGAGATGCGCTGGGCGGCCTCCATGGCCTCCTGCCGCACCGACTCGTCGAAGAGCTGGGCCTCAGTGACCATGGGGCGGGCCTGGAACATGCCGCCCTTGGAGGGGGCATAGTGGTTGAGAAGGTCCAGGGCGGCCCTCAGCCGGTCAGCCTTGGCCTTGGTGTCGGCCAGCGCCGTGTCATCCACCCGGGCAAAGGAGGCCCACTCCGGATCGGAGAGCTCCTGGTCGGGCTCCCGGATCTCCACGCAGCCCAGGTGCTGGAGCTGCCGGAGCAGTTCCTCCCGGTCTGCGGCCATAGCGAAGAGCCGCAGGTGTTTCATTTTGACTATGGACATGAGTCTCCCACTACCCTTCTGATAATGAGTGCCGCAGCGTCGTCCAGCCGGCCGGCCGCCGCCTTGCGCAGAGCGTCACAGGACTTTTTGGTCTCCTGCTCCACGGCCTGCGCGTCCTTTGCCGCAGCTGCTTCCGCCTTGGCTAACGCTTCTGCCGCCTGGGCTTCCGCCGCGCGCCGGGCCTGGTCCAGCTTGGCCTTCCCAGCCTCTTCCGCGTCGGATACCAGCTTCTTACACGCCTCGGCCGCCTCCGCCCTACGGGCACGGGCCTTTTCCTCGGCCTCGGTCACCCTTTGGACTGCTTCCAAAGACATTCCATCACCGCCTTTCAGATGCAGTTGATCCCATCTGCTGGAATACTGCCCCAGAATACTTATCATCATACACGCTTTTACCGGCAAAATCAACTCAAAAACACGGACCACTTTTTAAATTGGTAGTACCACAAGAAAAAATTTTGGAGAGCTCGCACAAGATAAAATCCTGTCGAGCTCTCCAAATAGACAAATATACTGGAATGATTTACAAACTATGTGTAAAAAGTAAGAATATGGTATAAAAAATTTTTTACGAAAAGGAAATTTCGGCCCAGACAAGGCAACAGAGCCGAATTGGCATGGCTTTTGCCAGGCTTCAGGTCCACAAGGCCCAGCTCCGGTCCTCGGGGCCGGCCTGTGCGGCGATGGACACCAAATCCGACTTGGGCGCCTCCAGACCGGCCTGGGCCAGCAGCTCCTCGCAGGCGTCCCGTTCCTCACTCAGCCCCCATACCCATACCCGGTCCACTGCGGAGGCCATGGTCAGGGTCTGACCGCTCTGACTGGCGCCGCCGGCGGTGAGGGCGGCGGGGTCGGCCACCACCGAGAGCCGGACCTGGGGGTAGGCGGCCTCCAGAGCAGCGGCTACCTGGGTATAAAAGGCCTGGACCGTCTGGGCCAGGGTGTCGGGCTCGTAGGCGGCGCCGGTGAGGATGGCGTCCAGGTTTCCGGCGAGGGGGAAGGCGGCGTAGTCCAACAGGATCTCGTCAAAGCCCAGCCCAGCCAGCTCCAGACACAGGTCAGTGATGTATTGCTGGTTCTCCTGGTAGGCGGGGGAGAGCCAGCGGATGCCGTCGCTGTCCAGCCAGTTTCCGCCGGAGGAGCGGAGGGCCAGGTCGTTGCGGTAGCGGGGCATGGTATTGTCCCGGAAGCAGGAGAGACGGGCCACGGTGTAAAGGTCCTGCTGGGCATTGAGGGCGGCGATGGCCTCGTTGGTGCCGGTGGCGGCGTTGACCCCGGCGCTGACGGCCAGGGGGGAGGCCGAGACGAAGGCCAGGGCGCCGTCATCGGCCTTCATGTCGAAGAGGGCGGCGGTGGCGCCGGCCTGCTCCAGCTGGGTCTGGACAGAGCCGTCAGTGAGGGCTGACTGGGGTAGCAGCAGGGCGTGGAGAAGCTCCTCCGGCTCGGGTTCGGGGGTGAGCACCACCAGGGGCTGAGAGACGGAAGGCAGGGGAGCGGAGTCCTCCTCGTTCTCCTGAACCCAGGGGAGGAGGAGCCGGCCTCCGTCGGCGGAGTAGACCCAATAGGGCTCCAGGAAGAAGAGGGCGGCCACCGAGAGGACCAGCACCACCGCCAGGAGGACGGCGATGACCTTCAAGGGGGTGCTGAGGGCGGAGCGGCCCCGGTAGCTGGAGTAGCAGCCCCGGCCATAAGAGCGATTCCGTCTCATCTCAGAGTCCTTCCTCCTCCTCAAACTGCTCCCCGGCGCGCTCCTTTGCCAGCAGGGCCTCGTCCAGCCGGAGCAGGGCACGGGCCACCATGTCACGATCCTCGGCTGTCATGGTGGAGAGCACCGAGTCAAAATAGCCGCCCACGTTGGCCTCGGCCCGTTCCCGCAGGGACTGATATTTGTCGGTGACCGCCACATAGATGACCCGGCGGTCCTCCCCGGAGCGGACCCGCCGGGCCAGCTCCAGCTTCTCCAGCCGGTCCACGATGCCGGAGACGGTGGAGTTGGCGCTCCCTGTCCGCTCGGCCAGGGAGCTGATGGGTAGGGGGCCTTCTTCGCCCAGCACGTTGAGAACCAGGGCCTGGGGAAAGGTCAGCTGAAGACGGCCAAAATGACTGCGGAACAGCCGGGACATGTGCTGCGACACCCGCAGATAGGTCATCAGGATATCAATGGAACCGTTCATCGCTGGATACTCCTTTCCACAAAGGGGCAGATCAATACTTACGCCATCAAAGCATATCTCTTTCCGCCGCCTGCGTCAATTCTTCCAGAGAAAGGTTAACGAAATGTTTATACTTTCTTCACCCGCAAAAAACAAGATCCCTACCTTAATATATAATAGCAAAACGGGCGAAAAAGGAGGAAAGATGCCGGACGGCGGTTGTCCTTGGGGAGAGGCACAGAAAAACCTTGGGAACACAGAGATTTTTGTGTGATTTGTGCTTGACATTGACGGGCATCTGTTATATCATAATCAAGCGCCTTTAAGGGCGCAGTCTGCGATGATGTAGGAGATTGCTCAGAAATGAGGTAACTTCTACGGAGTATGTCCGTTGATCGGGCGGCTGAGAGATCTCATGCGCTTGGCGTATATCGCCGCGCTTGGATGGGACCGGCCGGCTTTTAGCATGCCGGTCTTGTTTATGCCTCGGAGTGATACGCACGAGAGAGTGTATAAAAGATTTCTCACCGTACGGAGCGGCAAGGCAAGCAGAACCACTTCGTATGTTTTTCAAGGAGGAACAAACCATGGCAGCTCAGAAGGAAATGATCCGCATCCGCCTCAAGGCTTACGATCACCAGCTCATCGACCAGAGCGCTGAGAAGATCGTGGAGACCGCCAAGCGCACCGGCGCCACCGTGTCCGGCCCCGTGCCCCTTCCCACCAAGAAGGAGGTCGTGACCATCCTGCGCGCCGTCCACAAGTACAAGGACTCCCGTGAGCAGTTCGAGCGGCGCACCCACAAGCGCCTCATCGACGTCATCAAGCCCTCCCCCAAGACCGTGGAGGCTCTGATGGCTCTGGAGCTCCCCGCCGGCGTCGAGATCGAGATCAAACTCTGATCCACGCACGCCGCGCATCCCACTGTTTGCACCGCGGTCCGCCGCGTTTTGAGGCGGACGGGTCAAGTCGGCAGAGCAATGTGAGTCCAATGCACACCTCTCCCGACCAATAACCTTAACAAGGAGGAAGTCACACTATGGAAAAGGCGATCATCGGCAAGAAAGTGGGCATGACCCAGATCTTCGATGAAGCCGGCCACGTCATCCCCGTTACCGTCATCGAGGCGGGCCCCTGCACCGTGGTGCAGAAGAAGACCGCTGAGAAGGACGGCTACGAGGCCGTGCAGCTGGGCTACGAGGACGTTGCCGAGAAGAAGCTCACCAAGCCCGAGCTGGGCCACCTGAAGAAGGCTGGCGACGCCCGGAAGAAGTACCTCAAGGAGTTCAAGCTCTCCAACACCGCCGCCCTCAACGTGGGCGACGAGATCAAGGTGGACACCTTCGCTGAGGGCGACCGCGTGGACGTCACCGGCGTCAGCAAAGGTAAGGGCTACGCCGGCGTTGTGAAGCGCTACGGCGCCGGCCGCACCCCCACCACCCACGGCGGCGGTCCTGTGCACCGTCACGCCGGTTCCATGGGCCCCGCCACCGATCCCTCCCGGATCTTCAAGGGCAAGATCGGCGCCGGCCACATGGGCGACGAGCAGGTCACTGTCCTGAATCTGGACGTGGTCAAGGTGGACAATGAGCTGGGCATCATCGCTGTCCGCGGCGCCATCCCCGGCCCCAAGGGCGGCATCGTGTACGTGCGCAACTCCGTGATCAACGTCAAGGAGAAGGGCGCCGCTGCCAACGCCAGCATCAACCCGCAGAAGGCCTCCGCCCGCGTCAATCCCCAGAAGGCTTCCGCCCGTAACAAGTAAGAAAGGAGAGAGACCAAATGCCTAAGGCAATCGTTGTTAACATGACCGGCGCTCAGATCGGCGAAGTGGAGCTCTCCGAAGCTGTGTTCGGGATCGAGCCCAACGAGACCGTCGTCCACGCCGTTGTGAAGAATCACCTGGCCAACTGCCGCCAGGGCACCCAGTCCGCCCTCACCCGCGCCGAGGTCTCCGGCGGCGGCATCAAGCCCTACCGTCAGAAGGGCACCGGCCGCGCCCGTCAGGGTTCCACCCGGGCTCCCCAGTGGACCCACGGCGGCATCGTGTTCGCCCCCAAGCCCCGGTCCTACCGCTACACCCTCAACAAGAAGGTGCGCCGCCTGGCTCTGAAGAGCGTCCTCTCCGCCAAGGCCGCCGAGGGCAACGTGATCGTGGTGGACAGCCTGACCGTCCCCGAGATCAAGACCAAGACCGTCCAGAGCTTCCTCAACGCCGTGAACGCCGGCAAGGCCGTGCTGGTCACCCCTGAGGTGGACATGAACGTGGTCAAGTCCGCCCGGAACATCCCCGGCGTGTCCGCCACCACCGCCAAGCTCATCAACGTCTATGACATCCTGAATGCCAAGCAGCTCATCGTGGACAAGGCTGCGCTGGCCGTCATCGAGGAGGTGTTCGCGTAATGACTAAGGCTTATGACATCATCAAGCGCCCCATCATCACCGAGAAGTCCATGTCGATGACCGAGGACAAGCGCTACACCTTTGAGGTCGCCAAGGACGCCAACAAGATCGAGATCGCCAAGGCGGTGGAGGAGATCTTCGGCGTGAAGGTGGCCAAGGTCAACACCATCAACATGTATGGCAAGGAGAAGCGCCTGGGCCGTTACCCTGCTGGCCGCCGCGCCTCCTGGAAGAAGGCCATGGTCACTCTGACCGCCGACTCCAAGGCCATCGAGTTCTTTGAGGCGTAAGGAGGAGAAGAGGAATGGCAATCAAGACTTATAAGCCCACGACGCCCTCCCGCCGCCACATGACCGTGTCGGCCTTCGAGGGCATCGACAAGAAGGCCAAGCCCGAGCGCAGCCTGATTGAGAACCTGAAGAAGAACGCCGGCCGCAACAGCTACGGCCGCATCACCGTCCGCCACCGCGGCGGCGGCAACAAGCGCAAGTACCGCATCATCGACTTCAAGCGCCAGAAGGACGGCGTTGAGGCCACCGTGATCCGCCTGGAGTACGACCCCAACCGCTCTGCCAACATCGCCCTCATCCAGTACACCGACGGCGAGAAGGCCTATATCCTGGCTCCCGTGGGCCTGAAGCCCGGCCACAAGATCGTGTCCGGCCCCGAGGCCGACATCCTGCCCGGCAACTGCCTGCCCATCGCCAACATCCCCGTGGGCGAGCTCATCCACAACATCGAGCTCTACCCCGGCAAGGGCGCCCAGCTGGTGCGCTCCGCCGGTGTGGCCGCCCAGCTGATGGCCAAGGAGAACGGCATGGCTCAGGTCCGCCTCCCCTCCGGCGAGGTCCGCTATATCCGTGAGGAGTGCAAGGCCTGCATCGGTCAGGTGGGCAACACCGACCACGCCAACATCCAGATCGGTAAGGCCGGCCGTAAGCGCCACATGGGCTGGCGGCCCACCGTCCGCGGCTCCGTCATGAACCCCAATGACCACCCCCACGGCGGCGGCGAGGGCAAGAGCCCCGTCGGTCGTCCCGGCCCTGTTACCCCCTGGGGCAAGCCGGCCATGGGCTACAAGACCCGCAAGACGAAGAACCGTACTGAGAAGTTCATCGTCAAGCACCGCAACGCGAAGTAAGGAGGCTGTGAAACATGTCCAGAAGCATTAAGAAAGGCCCGTTTTGCGCCCCCGAGCTGCTCAAGCGGGTCGATGAGATGAACAAGACCGGGGACAAGAAGGTCCTGAAGACCTGGAGCCGTGCCTCCACCATCTTCCCCGCCTTCGTCGGTCACACTTTCGCCGTCCACGACGGCCGCAAGCACGTGCCCGTCTATGTGACCGAGGATATGGTCGGCCACAAGCTGGGCGAGTTCGCCCCCACCCGCACCTTCAAGGGTCACGCGGGCGCCAAGTCCGGCAAGTAAGGAGGAGAGAGATAGTATGGAAGCCAAAGCACATCTGAGATATGTCCGGATCTCTCCCCGCAAGGTGCAGATCGTCTGCGACCTGATCCGTGGGAAGAGCGTGGCCCAGGCCACCGCGATCCTGATGAATACCCCCAAGGCCGCCTCTGAGCCCATGCTCAAGCTCCTCAAGAGCGCCGCGGCCAACGCCGAGAACAACCACGGGATGGACCCCGAGAAGCTGTATGTCTCCGAGACCTTCGCCACCCCCGGCCCCATCATCAAGCGCATGATGCCCCGGGCCCAGGGCCGCGGCTACCGGATCAACAAGCGCACTTCTCACGTCACCATCGCTGTGGAAGAGCGCTAAAGGGAGGAGGCAGAATCTATGGGACAGAAAGTGAATCCCCACGGCCTGCGCGTGGGTGTTATCAAGGATTGGGACTCCCGCTGGTATGCCCGCAATGAGAAGGTGGGCGACCTGCTGGTCGAGGACAACAAGATCCGCAACTACCTGAAGAAGACCCTGTATTCCGCCGGCATCCCCAAGATCGAGATCGAGCGGGACAACGCCAAGGTGCGCATCTACCTGCACTGCGCCCGTCCCGGCGTGGTCATCGGCAAGGGCGGCACTGAGATCGAGCGCATCCGCCTCGAGGTCGAGAAGATGATCGGCAAGAGCGTGGCCCTCAACATCGTTGAGGTCAAGAACCCCGATATGGACGCCCAGCTGGTGGCTGAGAACATCGCCCAGCAGCTGGAGAAGCGTATCGCCTTCCGCCGCGCCATGAAGAACGCCATGGGCCGCGCCATGCGTATGGGCGCCCTGGGCATCAAGGTGCAGTGCTCCGGCCGTCTGAACGGCGCCGAGATCGCCCGCACCGAGCACTATCACGACGGCACCATCCCCCTGCAGACCCTCCGCGCCGACATCGACTACGGCTTTGCCGAGGCCGCTACCACTTACGGCCGCATCGGTGTGAAGTGCTGGATCTACAAGGGCGAGGTCCTCTCCCAGGCCCTGCGGACCACCCCCCGCACCCTGGACACCAAGAACTTCAAGGAGCGCCCCGACCGTCCCCGCCGCCGCGACGACCGCAAGTTCGGCGATCGCAAGCCCGGCTTTGGCGGTGACCGGAGAAACGGCGACCGCGGCCCCCGTCAGGGCGGCTTCAACCGTCCCCAGGGTGGGGCCCGTCCTCAGGGCGGCGCCCGTCCCGCCGCTCCCGCTGCACCTAAGGAAGGAGGCGCCAACTAATGCTGCTGCCTAAGAGAGTGAAATACCGCCGCGTCCACCGCGGCCGCATGAAGGGCAAGGCCACCCGTGGCAACACCGTCACTTACGGTGAGTTTGGCCTCCAGGCCACCGAGCCCGCCTGGATCACCTCCAACCAGATCGAGGCCGCCCGTATCGCCATGACCCGTTACACCAAGCGTGGCGGTAAGGTCTGGATCAAGATCTTCCCCGATAAGCCCATCACCGAGAAGCCCGCTGAGACCCGCATGGGTTCCGGTAAGGGCTCCCCCGAGTACTGGGTGGCCGTGGTCAAGCCCGGCCGTGTCATGTTTGAGATCGCCGGCGTCTCCGAGGAGGTCGCCCGCGAGGCCCTGCGTCTGGCCTCCCACAAGCTGCCTGTCAAGTGCAAGATCGTGGCGAAGCAGACCGCCGAGACCGAGAATGGTGGTGAATAATGATGAAGGCAACTGAGGTACGCAAGATGTCCGCTGCTGAGCTGGACGCCAAGCTGCTGGACCTGAAGAAGGACCTGTTCCAGCTCCGGCTGCAGCACGCCACCAATCAGCTCGACAACCCCATCCGCATCGCGGAGGTCAAGAAAGACATTGCCCGAATCAAGACCGTGATCCGTGAGCAGCAGCTCGCAGGCCGATAAGAAGGAGGAAATAGAAGATGGAAAACAGAACTTCTTCCCGCAAGACCAGAGTCGGCCTGGTTGTCTCTGATAAGATGGATAAGACCGTGGTTGTGGCCATCGCCGACCGTGTGGCCCACCCTCTGTATAAGAAGATCGTCAAGCGGACCTACAAGCTCAAGGCCCATGACGAGATGAATTCCTGTGGCGTGGGTGACCGCGTCAAGGTGATGGAGACCCGCCCCCTGTCCAAGGACAAGCGCTGGCGCGTGGTCGAGATCATCGAGAAAGCGAAGTAAGGAGGTGCCGTTATGATTCAGCAGGAAAGCTATCTGAAGGTCGCCGATAATACCGGCGCCAAGGAGATCAAGACCATCCGTGTGCTGGGCGGCTCCAAGCGCAAGTTCGGCAACATCGGCGATGTGATCGTGGCCTCCGTCCGCAAGGCTCAGCCCGGCGGCACCGTGAAGAAGGGCGAGGTCGTCAAGGCCGTTATCGTCCGTTCCTCCCGGGGCGTCCGCCGCGCCGACGGCAGCTATGTCCGTTTCGACGACAACGCCGCCGTTCTCATCAAGGACGACAAGAATCCCCGCGGTACCCGTATCTTTGGGCCCGTGGCCCGCGAGCTGCGCGACAAGGATTACATGAAGATCCTGTCCCTGGCTCCCGAAGTGCTGTAAGGGGGTAGGAGAGAACATGAACAAGATGAGCATCAAGAAGGACGACCTGGTGGTCGTGCTCTCCGGCAAGGATAAGGGCAAGCAGGGCAAGGTCCTGGCCGTCATGCCCAAGGAGAGCAAGGTGATCGTGGAGAAGGTCAACGTGGTCTCCCGTCACACCAAGCCCCGCAAGCAGGGCGAGGAGGGCGGCATCCTGAAGAAGGAAGCCCCCATCTATGCCTGCAAGGTGCAGAAGGTCTGCCCCAAGTGCAACAAGCCCACCCGCATCGGCCACAAGGTCGAGGGTGACAAGAAGGTCCGCATCTGCAAGAAGTGCGGCGCCGAGATCTGAGAGAGGAGGAGAATAGACAATGGCTGATAAGAAAGTGCCTAACCTGAAGGCGAAGTACCTGGCCGAGGTCGCTCCTGCTCTCATGCAGAAGTTCGGCTATAAGAGCACCATGCAGATCCCCAAGCTGGACAAGATCGTGGTCAACTGCGGCTGCGGCGAGGCCCGGGACAACTCCAAGGTCCTGGAGGCTGTCGTGGGCGACCTGACCAAGATCACCGGCCAGAAGGCCATCATCACCAAGGCCAAGAAGTCCGTGGCCAACTTCAAGCTCCGTGAGGGCATGCCCATCGGCGCCAAGGTCACCCTCCGCGGCGACCGTATGTGGGAGTTCCTGGATCGTCTCTTCAACGTGGCTCTGCCCCGTGTGCGTGACTTCCGGGGCATCAACCCCAACGCCTTCGACGGCCGCGGCAACTATGCCCTGGGCCTGAAGGAGCAGCTCATTTTCCCCGAGATCGAGTATGACAAGATCGACAAGATCCGCGGCCTGGACATCGTGTTCTGCACCACCGCTCAGACCGACGAAGAGGCCAAGGAGCTGCTGACCCAGATCGGCGCTCCCTTCGCCCAGGCGTAAGGAGGAGAATGACAAATGGCTAAGAAATCTATGATCCTCAAGCAGCAGCGTGAGCCCAAGTTCTCCACCCGGCGCTACAACCGGTGCAAGATCTGCGGCCGTCCCCACGCTTACCTGCGTGACTACGGCATCTGCCGTATCTGCTTCCGCGAGCTGGCTTATAAGGGCCAGATCCCCGGCGTGAAGAAAGCCTCTTGGTAAATCTCGTTCCGCCATGCTGCGTTGCGGCGGCTCGACGTACACAAAGTACGCCTTCGCCGCCACGCCTTGCCTGACGAAAAGATCTTCACCAAGCCGCTCCCAAGGGAGCGTTCCAAAGGCCCAAAAGCTGTCAGAGGGGCGGCCTCGTGCCGCCCCCACCACGGCTTTTGAATAAATCCCCAGCCGGTGGTCAACAGGTCGGAGCCCACCTAGCTCCGATACCTTCCGCCGAAACAGGCTGCGGCCTGTAACTCTATAAGGAGGTAAAGTCTCATGCATATCACGGACCCCATTGCGGATATGCTCACCCGCATCCGCAACGCGAACAACGCCAAGCATGACACCGTGGACGTGCCCGCGTCCAACATGAAGAAGTCCATCGCCCAGATCCTGCTGGATGAAGGCTATATCAAGAACTTCCAGCTGATCGACGACGGCACTCAGGGCGTGATCCGCATCACCCTGAAGTACAACGCCAACAAGGAAAAGGTCATCACCGGCCTTCGCCGTGTTTCCAAGCCCGGCCTGCGGGTGTACGCCGGAGCCGACGAGCTCCCCCGTGTCCTCCGCGGACTGGGTATCGCCATCGTGTCCACGTCCAAGGGCGTCATGACCGACAAGGCTGCCCGTGCGCAGCATGTCGGCGGTGAAGTCCTGGCCTTCGTGTGGTAAGGAGGGAGAGAGAGAAATGTCTAGAATCGGAAGAGCGCCTATCTCTGTTCCCGCCGGCGTGGAAATCACCATCGGCAGCGACAATCTGGTCACTGTGAAGGGCCCCAAGGGCTCCCTCACCCAGCAGCTCAGCCCCGCCATGACCATCAGCCAGGAGGGCAGTGAGCTCCTCGTGAAGCGTCCCAACGACGCCAAGGAGAACCGTGCCCTGCACGGCCTGACCCGCAGCCTGCTCCACAACATGGTGGTGGGCGTCACCGACGGCTTCAAGAAGGAGCTGGACGTCAACGGCGTCGGCTACCGTGTGGCCAAGGAGGGGAAGAAGCTGGTCATGAACCTGGGCTTCTCCCATCAGGTCACCATGGAGGAGCCCGAGGGCATCTCCATCGACGTGCCCAACCCCAACAAGATCGTCATCTCTGGTGCCGACAAGCAGAAGGTGGGCCAGTTTGCTGCCGAGGTCAGAGAGAAAAGACCCCCCGAGCCTTACAAGGGCAAGGGTATCAAATACACTGACGAGGTCATCCGCCGCAAGGAAGGCAAGACCGGCGTCAAGAAGAAATAAGGAGGTGTGCCTAAATGATCAACAGACCCAATACCAACGCTCAGCGGCTTAAGCGCCACAAGAGAGTGCGCGGAAAAATCTCCGGCACGCCCGAGAGACCCCGTCTGAACGTGTTCCGCAGCGAGACCAACATCTACGCCCAGATCATCGACGATGTGGCCGGTAAGACCCTGGTCTCCGCTTCCTCCCTGGAGAAGAGCTTCCACTGCGACGGCACCAAGACCGACGCCGCCAAGATGGTGGGTCAGCTGGTGGCCGAGCGCGCCAAGGCCGCCGGTATCACCACCGTGGTCTTCGACCGTGGCGGTTACGTCTACCACGGCCGGGTCCAGGCCCTGGCCGAGGGCGCCCGTGAGGGCGGCCTGGAATTTTAAGGGGAGGAGAGAACGAACATGGCTAGATTTGAAAGAGAACCCAGCGAGTTCACCGAGAAGCTCGTTTCTCTGAACCGCGTCAGCAAGACCGTTAAGGGCGGCCGTATCTTCAAGTTCGCCGCTCTCATGGTCGTGGGCGACGAGAAGGGCCGCGTGGGCTTCGGCCTGGGCAAGGCCGCTGAGGTGCCCGAGGCCATCCGCAAGGGCATCGAGGACGCCAAGAAGAACATGATCAATGTGAGCCTGTCCGGCACCACCATTCCCCACGAGGTCATTGGTGAGTTCGGCGCCGGCCGCGTGCTGCTGAAGCCCGCCGGCCCCGGTACCGGCATCATCGCCGGCGGCCCTGTCCGTGCCGTCATGGAAGCCGCCGGCATCAAGGACATCCGTGCCAAGTGCCTGCGCTCCAACAATCAGCAGAACGTGGTCTCCGCCACCTTCGAGGGCCTGAAGGCTCTCCGTGGTCCCGAGGAGGTCGCCCGTGTCCGCGGCAAGAGCGTGGACGAGATCGTAGGTTAAGGAGGGCTAGAAATGGCTAAGCTGAACATCAAGCTGGTCAAGAGCCTGAACGGCCGCATTGCCAAGCACAAGGCGACTGCCGAGGCTCTGGGCCTGCGCAAGATCGGCGACACCACCGTGCAGCCCGACAACGAGGCTACCCGCGGCAAGATCGCCCATATCGGTTACCTGCTCCAGGTCACCGAGGAACAGTGAGGAGGTGCGCGAAATGAATCTGCATGAACTCTCCCCCGCGCCCGGCTCTGTCAAGAGCGCCTTCCGTAAGGGCCGCGGTCATGGCTCCGGCAACGGCAAGACCGCCGGCCGCGGCCACAAGGGCCAGTGGGCCCGTTCCGGCGGCGGTGTCCGCGCCGGCTTTGAGGGCGGCCAGATGCCTCTGGTCCGCCGCATCCCCAAGCGGGGCTTCAACAACATCTTCGCCAAGCCCCTGGAGATCGTCAACGTCTCCAGCCTGAATAAATTTGAAGATGGGGCCACCGTCAACGTCTGCGATCTTCTGGAGATGGGTATCCTCTCCAAGTGTGAGTACGGCGTGAAGATCCTGGGCAACGGCAGCCTCGAGAAGAAGCTGACCGTCCGGGCCAACGCTTTCTCCGCCTCCGCCAAGGAGAAGATCGTGGCGGCAGGTGGAAAGTACGAGGTGGTCTGAAGTGATCCAGACCATCCGTAATGCCTGGAAGATTCCTGAGCTGCGGAAGAAGATCATGTTCACCATCTTCGCCCTGCTCATCTTCCGGCTGGGCACTGCGGTCCCTGTTCCCTTTGTGAATAAGGAACTGCTGGGCAACTATCTCAACAGCATGAGCGGCACCATCTTCGGCATGATCAACGCCATGAGCGGCGGTGCCTTCGCCACCGCCACGGTGTTTGCCCTAGGCGTGCAGCCCTATATCAACAGTTCGATCATCATCCAGCTGCTCACCGTCGCCATCCCCGCTCTGGAGCGTCTCCAGAAGGAGGGCGGCGAGGAGGGCCGGAAGAAGATTGCGGCCATCACCCGCTACACCACCGTGGGCATCGCCCTGCTGCAGGGCTTTGGCTACTACACCCTCATCCGCACCAACAACCTGCTGGATCTGGGCGGCATGAACGGCATCTGGGCCGGCATCGTGATCGTCCTCAGCTTCACCGCCGGTTCCGCCTTTGTCATGTGGCTGGGTGAGCAGATCACCGAGTTCGGCATCGGCAACGGCATCTCCATCATCCTCTTTGCCGGCATCGTCTCCCGCGTGCCCACCATGGTCATGACCATGTGGGTCGGAGTCCAGGCCTCCTTTGCCGAGTCTCCCGCCGAGGGCACCTTTGTGCTCCCCTGGTGGGGCGCCATCCTCATCCTCATCGGTATGCTGGCCATCGTGGTCCTCATCGTCTTTATCTCCAACGCCGAGCGCCGTCTGCCCGTGCAGTACGCCAAGCGGATGGTGGGCCGGAAGATGTATGGCGGCCAGTCCAGCCACATCCCCATGAAGGTGAACATGTCCGGCGTCATGCCCATCATCTTCGCTCAGTCCATCGCCTCCCTGCCTGCCACCATCGGCATGTTCGCCGGCTGGACCACCGAGAGCGAAGGCTTCGGCGGCGGTCTGATGCGGGTCTTCGACACCACCGGTGTCCTCTACTCCGTCATCTACTTCCTGCTGATCCTGGGCTTCAGCTATTTCTACTCCACCATGCAGTTCAACCCCATTGAGGTGGCCAACAACCTGAAGAAGAACGGCGGCTTCATCCCCGGCTTCCGTCCCGGCAAGCCCACCGCCGACTTCATCAGCAAGGTCCTCAACAAGATCACCCTGTTCGGCGCCATCTACCTGTCCATCATCGCCATCGCCCCCATCGTGACCCAGAACCTGATTGGTGTGCGGAACCTGGCCATCGGCGGTACCTCTATCATCATCGTGGTCAGCGTGGCGCTGGAGACCGTGAAGTCTCTGGAGGCCCAGATGCTCATGCGTCACTATAAGGGCTTCCTGGAGTAAGGAGGTAAGTGGGTATGAAGCTGATCCTGTTAGGGCCTCCGGGTGCCGGTAAGGGCACCCAGGCCGAGATCCTTTCCCGCGACCTGAACATCCCCACCATCTCTACAGGCAACATCCTCCGTGCCGCCGTCAAGGCCGGCACCCCCATCGGCCTGAAGGCCAAGAGCTATATGGATGCCGGCAAGCTGGTACCCGACGAGGTCATCATCGGCATCATCCAGGAGCGCCTGACTGAAGCCGACTGCGCCAATGGTTTCATTCTGGACGGTGTGCCCCGCACCATCGCCCAGGCTGAGGCCCTGGAAGCCCACGGCATCCAGTTTGACCACGTCATTTCCCTGGAGATCTCCGATGAGGCCATTGTCAAGCGCATGGACGGCCGTCGTGTCTGCGCCAAGTGCGGCACCCCCTTCCATGTGGAGTCCAAGCCCCCCAAGACTGCCGGCGTCTGTGACCTGTGCGGCGGCGAGCTGGTGGAGCGGGACGACGACAAGCCCGAGACCGTCCGGGCCCGCCTGGTGGTCTACCACGACGAGACCGAGCCCCTGAAGCACTTCTATC
This sequence comes from uncultured Intestinimonas sp., assembly GCF_944387245.1. Lineage (GTDB taxonomy): Bacteria > Bacillota > Clostridia > Oscillospirales > Oscillospiraceae > Intestinimonas. The sequence goes on from NZ_CALXEE010000012.1 coordinate 34,764, forward strand.
AGGAGCGCGGCAAGCTCAATGTGGTGCCCGGCGACCTGGGCACCATCGAGGATACCACCCGGGCCATCAAGCAGGTCCTGGAGGCATCCCATTGAACATGATCTCCATTAAATCCGACCGTGAGATCGAGCTCATGCGCCGGGCTGGGGCCCTGACGTCCCAGGCCCGTGCGCTGGCCGGTTCCATGGTCAAGCCGGGGGTCTCCACACTGGAGATCGACCATGCGGTGCGCGACTTCATCCGCTCCCATGGCGCTGAGCCCTCCTTCCTCAATTACAGCGGCTACCCCGGCTCCGCCTGTATCTCCATCAACGAAGTGGTCATCCACGGCATTCCGGATCACCGGAAGCTGGTGGAGGGCGATATCGTCAGTGTGGATGTGGGTGCCTATCTGGACGGCTTCCACGGGGACTGCTGCGGCACGTTTGCCTGCGGCAAGATCTCCCCGGAGGCCCGGCGGCTCATCGATGTGACCCGCCAGAGCTTCTTCGAGGGCATCAAGATGGCCACCCCGGGCCACCGGGTGAGTGACATCTCCCACGCGGTACAGCAGTATGTGGAGAAAAACGGTTACTCTGTGGTCCGCAGCTTTGTGGGCCACGGCGTGGGCGCCAAGCTCCACGAGCCTCCGGAGGTGCCCAACTTCGGCCCCGCCGGACACGGTGCCCGGCTGCTGCCGGGCATGGTGCTGGCCGTGGAGCCCATGGTCAACGCCGGAAGCTGGGAGGTCCGGGTCCTGAAGGACGGCTGGACCACCGTCACGGTGGATGGCTCTCTGGCCGCCCACTATGAAAACACCATCCTCATCACCGAGGGGGAGCCCGAGCTCCTGACCCCCTTGGGCGGAGATCTCTGATGCAGGCATGCAGAGGCTGGATCGTCCGCTCCGCAGCGGGCCGGGATAAGGATACACTGCTGTGCGTCCTGGGACAGGAGGGGGACTACTTCCTCCTGGCCGACGGGAAACGCCGGAAGGTGTCCTCTCCCAAGCGGAAGAAGACAGGACATGTGGACATGGTGTGCCGGGGTACGTTCCGGCATCCGGCCATCCGGAAGCTGGAGGACGGACTCACGGTGTCCGACAGTGAGCTCAGGAGGGCCCTTGGGGCCTTCCGCCACCAAGGAGGGAACTAAGCTTGGCAAAAAGCGATATGATCGAGCTGGAGGGGATCGTCACCGAATCCCTGCCCAACACGACCTTCCATGTGGACATCGGAAATGGGCACATCATCCTGGCCCATATTTCCGGAAAGCTCCGCATGAACTTCATCCGGATCCTTCCCGGCGACAAGGTCACGGTGCAGATGTCTCCGTACGACCTGACCCGGGGCCGGATCACCTGGAGAAGCAAGTAATCCGTCCGCGGCCTGTGCCGCGGCTGAATGGGTGGCCTCCGCCCCCGGAAGCGCACGCTTCCCAGACCGGAGGAGCAGGACGGGTGGGCCCGCCTCAGGCGGCTCCGCCCTGCCACGACGTAAACGACCGGCGGCCGAGGGGCCTTGCCCCCGCCCCCGCCGGGGCCATCAGGCATTCATAGGAGGTTTCAACAATGAAAGTCAGACCGTCCGTGAAGCCCATGTGCGAGAAGTGCAAGATCATTAAGCGCAAGGGCAAAGTCATGGTTATTTGCGAAAACCCCAAGCACAAGCAGAGACAAGGTTAAAGGAGGCGCTGAAGAAATATGGCACGTATTGCCGGCATTGACCTGCCGAAGGATAAGCGAGTGGAGATCGGCCTCACTTACATCTTCGGCATTGGGCGCACCAGCGCCAACAAGATCCTGAAGGAGGCCGGGATCAACCCCGACACCCGCGTGAAGGATCTCACCGAGGACGACGAGGCCAAGCTGCGTGAAGTGATCGCCAACGGCTACACCGTGGAGGGCGACCTCCGCCGCGATGTCGCCATGGACATCAAGCGCCTGACCGAGATCGGCTGCTACCGCGGCATGCGGCACCGTAAGGGCCTGCCCGTCCGCGGCCAGCGCAGCAAGACCAACGCCCGTACCCGCAAGGGTCCCAAGCGTACCGTCGCCAA
>NZ_CALXEE010000013.1 GCF_944387245.1 uncultured Intestinimonas sp.
GACGTAAAGAGCATCCTGGAGACTCTGGAGAAGGAGCTGGGCGCTATCCTGCGCTAAAGCCCTCGGCCTCCTCTTGGGGCCCCGTGCAGCGGGGCGCACGTCTGTGCGTACAAGCATCCCGGCTCTAGCCGGGATCTTGGCGCAAGGCGGAATTCATTTCCGCCGCGCAGGTTTGATCGCCCTCGGGCCCCCGCAAATGCTCTGCATTTGCGGGAATGGCCGACGCCGACGTAAAGAGTATCCTGGAGACTTTGGAGAAAGACTGCGGCGCTGTCCTGCGCTGACGGCTGGCGGCGAACCCTTAAATCTTCATAAAAATTCGTCCCCACCCCTTTACACCCGGAGCCATTTCGAGTACAATAAGAGCATCCGTGATGAGCAAGATATACTATATTTTGTGTGCTCATCCCCATTATCACACCAAACGGGAGGTGTTTCCGACATGGAGATCGATTTCACACGCAAATTCAGCCTCAATGAGGACCGGGACGAGGAGATCAAGGCCATTCTGACCGCCGTCTACAACGCCCTCCAGGAGAAGGGGTACAACCCCATCAACCAGATCGTCGGTTACATCCTGTCCGAGGACCCCACCTATATCACCAACTACAACAATGCCCGCTCCCTGATCCGCAAGCTGGACCGGGACGAGCTGCTCCAGGAGCTGGTGAAGAAATATCTGGCCAGTTGAAAACCGATAAAAACAGTGCCTGCATGGTCTCACGCAGGCACTGTTTTTATTCCACAAAAAAAGGACGCCCCGTTCCGGCATACCGGAACGGGGCGTCCTTTCTGTATCAGTTGTCGCCCATCAGCAGGCTGAGCACGGCCTTCTGGGCGTGGAGGCGGTTCTCGGCCTCTTCGAAGATCTCGTCGGCGTGGGCCTCAAAGACCTCGGCGGTGATCTCCTCCCCCCTGTGGGCGGGCAGGCAATGCTGTACCATGGCGCCAGGGTGAGCCAGGGCCATGAGATCGGCGTTGACCTGATAAATCCCCTCAAAGGCCAGTCGGCGCTTCTGAGCCTCCTCCTCCTGGCCCATGGAGGCCCACACGTCGGTGATGACCACATCGGCCCCAGCCACGGCCTCCTTGGGGTCCCGGCATAGGGTGAACTTGGCATCGGTGACGGTCTTGGCGAAGTCCAGCACCTTCGGATCAGGATCATAGCCCTCGGGGCAGGCCATGGACACATCCATGCCGCACTTCAGACCGCCCACGATGAGGGAGTTGGCCATGTTGTTGCCGTCACCGATAAAGCACAGCTTCAGGCCCTCCAATCGGGTCATCTTCTCCCGGACGGTCATCAGGTCGGCCAACACCTGGCAGGGGTGAGCGAAGTCGGTGAGGCCGTTGATGACGGGGATGGTGGCGTACTTGGCCAGCTCCTCCACCTCAGCCTGGGCATAGGTGCGGATCATGATACCGTCACAGTAGCGGCTGAGCACCCGGGCGGTATCGGCGATGGGCTCGCCCCGACCGATCTGGCTCTCCTTTCCGGAGAGGAAGAGGGCGTGACCCCCCATCTGGTAGGTCCCCACCTCAAAGGACACACGGGTCCGGGTGGAGTTTTTCTCAAAAATCATGGCCAGGGTCTTGCCTTTCAGGCAGTCGTGGGGCAGGCCGTGCTTCTGGTTGTACTTCATCTGGTCGGCCACGTCCAGGATCTTGGTAATGTCCTCCCGGGTCAGATCCAGCAGCTTGAGCAGGTCTTTCTTCATCTTCGATCACCTCATCCTAACTTCTCTCGTCTTTTCTGTCTTACGAAAGGGTCTGCTTCATGATGGCCAGGCCCTTGTCCATCTCGTCCTTGGTGATGGTCAGCGGCGGCAGCAGCCGCAGGGCGGGGCCCGCCGTCAGCACCAGCAGGCCGTTGTCCATGAGCTTGGTGGCCACGTCCCGGTTGGTCTGGCCGGGCTTGACTTCTATGCCGATCATCAGCCCCATGCCGCGGGTCTTGCCCAGGCAGGGCAGGTCCATGGCCTCAATGGCACTGCGGAGATACTTGCCCTTGTCGGCGATCTCCCCCATCATATCCTCGCTGAGGATGTCCAGGGTAGCCAGGGCGGCGGCGGCGCAGACGGGGTTGCCGCCGAAGGTGGTGGCGTGGGTACCGGGACCCAGCACGTTCCGGCACTTCTCCCCCACCAGGAAGCCTCCGAAGGGCAGGCCGCCGGCGATGCCCTTGGCGAAGGAGACGGCGTCGGGCAGGATACCGTACTGCTGGTAGCAGAACAGGGTGCCGGTGCGGCCGATGCCGGTCTGGACCTCATCCACCAGCAGCAGCCAGTCCCGCTCGGCGCAGAGGACGGCCAGGTCGTGGATAAAGGACTGCTCCAGGGGCCACACGCCGCTCTCCCCCTGGATGAGCTCCAGCATGACGGCGCAGACGTCGTGGCCGGAAACCTGGGCAATGCCGTCCATGGTGGGCTCGGCGGAGCGGAAGCCGTCGGTGAAGGGGAAGAAATAGTTGTGGAACACGTCCTGGCCGGTGGCGGACAGGGTGGTCACCGTTCGGCCGTGGAAGGAGTTGGTCAGGGTGAGAATAGTGCCCCTTCCCTTCCCGTACTTGTCAAAGGAATATTTGCGGGCCAGCTTGATGAGGCCCTCGTTGGACTCGGCGCCGGAGTTGGCAAAAAAGGCCGCCGACATCCCCGCCCGGCGGCACAGCCGCTCGGCCAGAGCCCCGCAGGGCTGGGTGTAGAACAGGTTTGACATGTGGCCCAGCTTGGCCGCCTGGACGGCCACGGCGTCCACCCACTTGGGGTTGGCCACGCCCACGGAATTGACGCCAATGCCGGAGGTGAAGTCAATGTACTCCTTCCCCTCGGCGCTCCAGAGGGTGGCGTTCTTGCCGTGGTCGATATCTACCGGGAAGCGGTTGTAGGTATGCATCACATACTGGTCATCCCGGGCTTTGATGGTCTGAAAATCCATGGTGTCACCTCATAGAAGCATGGTGCCGATGCCCTCATTGGACAGCAGCTCGATGAGAATGGAGTGGGGGATGCGGCCGTCCAGGATGACGGCGTTCTTCACGCCGGAGCGCACCGCCTCCACGCAGCAGTCCACCTTAGGGATCATGCCCCCCTGGATGACCCCGTCCTTGATGAGGCCGGGCACCTTGGAGAGCTCCACCACGGGCAGGAGGGTGGACTCGTCCTTGGGGTCCCGCAGGAGCCCCCGGACGTCGGTGAGGAGGATGAGCTTCTCCGCCCCCAGGGCCACCGCCAGCTTGGCGGCAGCAGTGTCGGCGTTGATGTTGTAGGCCGTCTCCCCGTCCACCCCCTGGGCCACGGTGGATACCACGGGGATATAGCCGTCGGCGAGGGCGTCGTTGACGATGGCGGGGGCCACCTGGACCATCTCCCCCACCAGACCATACTTCTCATCCAGCTTTTTGGCCTGGAAGAGACCGGCATCCATACCGCACAGGCCCAGGGCCCGTCCGCCCACAGCATTGAGGGTGGCCACCAGGTCCTTGTTTACCTTGCCGCACAGCACCTGCTGGACCACCTCCATGGTCTCGGCGTCGGTGTAGCGCAGGCCGTCCACGAATTTGGACTCCTTGCCGATCTTCTTGAGCATGGCGGAGATCTCGGGGCCGCCGCCGTGGACCACCACCACCTGGATACCCACCAGGTGGAGAAGGATGATGTCGCTGATGACGGCCTGGCGGAGCTCCTCTGAGATCATGGCGTTGCCGCCGTATTTGACCACGATGGTCTTGCCGTAGTATTTCTGAATATAGGGCAGGGCTTCGGCCAGGACCTGGGCCCGCTGCGCCACCGGGAAATCGGACATTTTACAAAACCTCCATGGGAAGTAGCGGACCCATCAGGTCCGGTAGTCCCCGTTGATCTTCACATAGTCGTAGGTGAGATCGCAGCCCCAGCAGGTGGCCTGGTGCTCACCCTCATTGAGGTCCACGTCGATGACCACCTCGTCCTGGCTGAGGATGCTCTTGGCGGCCTCCTCGTCGAAATCCACTCCGGCCCCCTGTTTACACACCAGGATCTCCCCCACAGCCGAGGAGAACTTCACATCCACATACTCGGGGCGGAAGGGGGCCTTGGAGTAGCCCATGGCGCAGAGGACCCGGCCCCAGTTGGCGTCCGAGCCGAACATGGCGGCCTTCACCAGGGAAGATCCTACCACCGCCTTGGCCAGACGCTCGGCGGCCTCCTCGCTGCGGGCCTTGCCCACAGTGCAGGTGATAAGCTTGCTGGCACCCTCGCCGTCGGCGGCAATGGAGCGGGCCATCTGCTCAAAGACGCTGTAAAGGGTCTTGAAGAAAACAGTATAGCCGTCGTCCTTCCACTCGATGAGGGGGTTCTCCGCCATGCCGTTGGCCAGCACCACGCACATATCGTTGGTGGAGGTATCTCCATCGATGGTCACCCGGTTGAAGGTACGGGGGACGATCTCATGGAGGGCATCGGTAAGCATCTCGTGGGTAATCGCGCAGTCGGTGGTGACAAAGCACAGCATGGTGCCCATGTTGGGGTGGATCATGCCGGAGCCCTTGGCAATGGTGCCGATGGTCACCGTCTTGCCCCCGATGGAGCAGGTCACTGCCAGCTCCTTTTTCACCGTGTCAGTGGTCATGATGGCGTTGGCCGCAGCGTCGGAGCCGTCCTTGGAGAGGGCGGCGGCGCAGGCGGGCAGGCCGGCCTGGATGGCGGCGATGTTGAGCTCCTGGCCGATGACGCCGGTGGAGGCCACCACGAAGTCACTGGCCTTCAGGCCGGTGGCCTGGGCGGCCAGCTCGCACATCTCCTCGGCGTGCTCATGGCTGTTTGGGGCGCAGGCGTTGGCGTTGCCGGAGTTGGCCACGATGGCCTGGGCTTCGCCGTTTTCCAGGTGGTCCATGGTGACGTACAGAGGCGCCGCCTTCACCCGGTTCATGGTGTAGACCGCCGCGGCGGTGCAGGGCTGCTCCGAGACGATGAGGGCCAGGTCCTTCTTGCCCTCCAGTACCTCGGGCTTTTTGCTCATGGGGGGCTGGTTGCCGTCCCCCTTCCCTTTCTTCACGCCGCAGTGGACACCAGAGGCGGTAAATCCCTTGGGGGCGGCCACGCCGCCGGAGATCTGTTTCATATCACACAACTCCTTATCATCACAGGGCCAACCCAGTGGTTTCGGGAAAGCCCAGCATCAGGTTCATGTTCTGGACCGCCGCGCCGGAAGCGCCCTTACCCAGGTTATCAAAGATGGCGGTCACAATGATCTGCTCCTCATGGCCGGAGACCACCAGCTGCAGGCTGTCCTTCCCCGCCATGGCGTTGGCCGCCAGGAAGGTGCTCTCCTTCTGATAGGGCAGCACCTGTACCAGGGCCTCCCCCTCGTAGTACCTGGCCAGCATCTCGCTGACGTCCTCCGCCGTGGGGTGGCCGGACAGCAGGTCCACGGGCAGCATCAGGGTGGTGGCCATGCCCTTGTAGTAGTCGTCCACCACCGGGCAGAAGATGGGCGGATGTTCCAGGCCGGCATAGACCTTCATCTCAGGCAGGTGCTTGTGGCAGAGGTTGGTGCCGTAAATTCTAGGACTGTAAAGGGCTTCCGCCTTCTCCCCATTCTCATAGTCGGCAATCATTTTCTTGCCGCCGCCGGAGTAGCCGGTGAGGGAGAAGCAGGTGACATGAGCTTCCTTGGGCAGGACCCCCATGGCGGTCAGCGGAGCCGCAGAGGCCAGAAAGCCGGTGGCGTGGCAGCCGGGGTTGGCCACCCGTTTGGCGAACTTCACCCGCTGGCGCTGTCCGGCCAGCAGTTCCGGAAAGCCGTAGGTCCAGCCCTCCGCCGTCCGGTGGGCAGTAGAGGCATCGATGACCTTGGTCTTTTCGTTTTCAATGAGGCCCACCGCCTCCACGGCGGCAGCGTCGGGCAGGCACAGGAAGCAGAGATCGGCGGCGTTGAGGAGCTTCTTACGTTCTGTCAAGTCTTTCCGCTTGTCAGGGTCAATGAGAAGGAGCTCGATGTCCTCCCGTCCCCCCAGCCGCTCGTAGATCTGGAGACCTGTGGTCCCCTCCTGGCCGTCGATATAAACCTTGGGTTTCATTTCTTCTCACGCGCCTCCACGAACTGCTGGATATGCTCGATCTGGGTTTTGACAGAGTCAGGAGCGGGGCCGCCGTAAACCTTCCGGCCACCCACACAGGTCTTGAGCTCCAGGGCCTGGTATACATCGGGGCCGAAGGCGCCGGACACCGACTGGAAGTCCTTCAGGGGCAGGGTGTCCAGGGTCTCTCCGGTCTTGATGCACATGTGGACCAGTCGGCCCACGATCATATAGGCGTCCCGGAACGGGAGCCCCTTCTTCACCAGGTAGTCGGCACAGTCTGTGGCGTTGATGAAGCCGCCGGCAGCGGCCTTCTGCATGTTCTTACTCTTGACGGTGAGGGTGTCCACCATGGCGGCAAAGACGGGCAGACACTGTTCCACGGTATCAATGGCGTCAAAGACGGGCTCCTTGTCCTCCTGCATGTCCTTGTTGTAGGCAAGGGGCAGGCCCTTCATGATGGTGAGGAGGGTGATGAGGGAGCCGTACACCCGGCCCGTCTTGCCCCGAACCAGCTCGGCCACGTCGGGGTTCTTCTTCTGAGGCATGATGGAGGAGCCGGTGGAGTAGGCGTCGTCCAGTTCCACGAACTTGAACTCCCAGGAGCACCAGAGGATGATCTCCTCGGAGAACCGGGACAGATGCATCATGAGGATGGACAGGGCCGAGGTGAACTCGATGGCGAAGTCACGGTCAGAGACGGAATCCAGGGAGTTGTCGGTGGGCTTGGCAAAGCCCAGGGCGGCGGCAGTCTGGAACCGGTCCACGGGATAGGTGGAGGTAGCCAGGGCGCCGGCCCCCAAGGGGCACTCGTCCATTCGCTCCAGGCAGTCCTCCAGCCGGGTCACGTCCCGTTTGAGCATGTTGGCGTAGGCCATCATGTAGTGGGCAAAGGTGGTGGGCTGGGCCCGCTGGAGGTGAGTGTAGCCCGGCATGACGGTATCCAGGTTGGCCTGGGCCTTCTTGACCAAAACCTTTTCCAGGTCCAGCACCATGCCGATGATGATGGGGATCTCCTTCTTTACATAGAGGCGGAAGTCCACCGCCACCTGGTCGTTCCGGCTGCGGGCGGTGTGGAGGCGCTTGCCCGTGTCCCCGATGCGGGAGGTGAGCTCGCTTTCGATGTTCATGTGGATATCTTCGTTCTCCTCGGAGAACTCCACCTTGTCGGCCTCGATGTCGGCCAGAATGGCCTTCAGGCCCTCGATGATCTTCTCCGCCTCGTGCTCCTCAATAATGCCCTGCTTGCCCAGCATGGCGGCGTGGGCGATGGAACCGGCGATGTCCTCCTTGTAGAGCCGCGCGTCAAAGCTGATGGAGGAGTTGAAGTCGTTGACCGCGGTGTCGGTCTCCTTCTGGAAGCGTCCAGCCCAAAGTTTCATATCCTTCGCTCCTTATGTATGGGGATAGGGACGCCGTGCCGGTCCGCTGGCCGGCGCGGCGTCCCTCTTTGTCCGTTTCTGATTTCAGCTTGCCACTGTTTACTTCAGCTTGCCCTGCTCCCGCAGCGCCTGGACGGTATCGGGCAGGCCCCACAGATTGATAAAACCGGTGGCGTCGCTCCCCAGCGCCACAGCCGCCGGGGGCCCCTTGGATCTCATTTGCGCGGGCGAAGTGAATTCGCCCTTGCGCCAAGGTTTTCGCTGCGCGAAAACGCTTGCACGGCGCACCTGCGCCGTCCCGGCCTTGCCGGGGGACCAGTACGACGCCACTGTTTATTTCAGCTTGCCCTGCTCCCGCAGCGCCTGGACGGTATCGGGCAGGCCCCACAGATTGATAAAGCCGGTGGCGTCGTCCTGGTTGTAGTCGCTCTCCTCGAAGGTGACCAGATCCTCAGAGTAGAGGGTCTCGGGAGAGGTGACGCCGGCATTGATGATGTTGCCCTTGTAGAGCTTGAGCTTCACGGTGCCGGTGACATGCTCCTGGGTCTTGTCGGCAAAGGCGCTCAGAGCCTCCCGCAGGGGGGTGAACCACTTGCCGTTATAAACCAGATCTGCGAAGTCCACCGCCAGCTTGGCCTTCATGTGGGCGATATCCTTGTCGATGGTGATCATCTCCAGCACCTCGTGGGCGTGGTAGAGGATGGTGCCGCCGGGGGTCTCGTACACGCCCCGGTCCTTCATGCCCACCAGCCGGTTCTCCACGATGTCCAGCAGACCGATGCCGTTCTCGCCGCCCAGCTTGTTGAGCTTGCGGACGATGTCGCTGGCCTTCATTTTCTCCCCGTCGATGGCCACGGGCACACCCTTGACAAACTCCAGGGTGACATAGGTGGGCTTGTCCGGGGCGGCGATGGGGCTCACGCCCATCTCCAAAAAGCCCTCCTTCTCATAAAGAGGCTCGTTGGAGGGGTCCTCCAGGTCCAGGCCCTCGTGGGAGAGGTGCCACAGGTTCTTGTCCTTGGAGTAGTTGGTCTCCCGGCTGATCTTCAGGGGGATATTGTGGGCCTCGGCGTAGTCAATCTCCTCTTCCCGGCCCTTGATATCCCACTCACGCCAGGGAGCGATGATCTTCATCTCGGGAGCAAAACGCTTGATGGCCAACTCGAACCGGACCTGGTCGTTACCCTTGCCAGTGCAGCCGTGGCAGATGGCGTCGGCCCCCTCCTTCTTGGCGATCTCCACCAGCCGCTTGGCGATGATGGGCCGGGCAAAGGCGGTGCCCAGCAGGTACTGCTCGTACTTGGCCCCCATCTTCATGGAGGGGATGATGACCTCATCCACCATCTCGTCGGTGAGATCCTCCACATAGAGCTTGGAGGCTCCGGTCTTGAGGGCCTTCTCCTCCAGGCCGTCCAGTTCGGTGCCCTGGCCCACGTCGCCGGAGACGGCGATGACCTCGCAGTTGTTGTAGTTCTCCTTCAGCCAGGGGATGATGATGGATGTATCCAAGCCGCCGGAATAGGCGAGTACGACTTTCTTGATGTCCTTGTGATCTGTCATGGTGAACGCCTCCATGTCTTTCGATGTTGGACACAGTGTACCACTTCCTCAGAGAAAATGCAAGAGGCAATTCGCATAAATATGCGAATTACCTCCCTGTTTTCTCGTGCGTTCTCACATCAATATGCATAATATGCGTTATATAATGCATATCCACATTGTTTATACGCTTCCTTCGCCCATTTGAGCTACATGTGGAACCGCCGGCGCACCTCGTCCCGAAGAGCCGGACGGCGGCGGACGATGACCAGAGGGATAATGAGCGCCACACACACGGCAGCCACCACCAGAGACCAACCGGGCACATAATCCTGATGGAGCCAGTGGTCCACGTAGAGTTCAACGCTCATGACAAAGAGGCCGATGGCACCGATGATGAGGGTAACACTGGTAAGGATAGACCGCCCCCTGCTGAGAATCAGCCCCAATGCCACCATAATGGCCCCACCAGTGAGAATAATAGGCAGGGCCAGCCCCAGATACCACCGTAGGCCGTGAAGGTCGATGGAGATGAGGTAGACGTACACCCCCACGGCGCAGGCGTCCAGGCCCAACCGGACCCACAGGGGCATCCCCCGGAAGAGGAGGGGCGGCACCAGCCAGATCCACAGCATCACTGCCGCGCCGATGACGTAGAGGGACCAGGGGCGGCTGGAGTGGAGGAAAAAGAGGTTCAGCACCCCGCAGACCACCGCCACCGAGCCCAGCATGGCTGAGAGCAGCAGAGCCAGCTCCAGCTTGTTCACCGGCTGCACCTCCTCCCGCCGGCTGGGGAAAGGAGGGGGCAGCTCGGTGTCCACCGGCTGCCGGGGGTTGACCACCGGGGTCTGGCACAGCGGGCAGGCGCTGGCGGTGGGGTCCAGCTCTACCCCGCAGTTGACGCAGTATGACATTTGTATCTCCTCCCTGTGCCTTCAGCGAGCCGGCGGTTCCGGTCCCTGGCGGTTGGATATGACTTTGACATGGATGCCCTCCCGGACCAGGTGACGGAAGAAGTCCCGCTCCACATCGGACTCCTTCACCGTACCGGCAAAGGTGATCTCCATGGTGTTTCCATAACTGATGGAGGCGCAGTTGCTCCGAGGCGTGTAGGACTGGCCCAGAATGACCTCCATACGCTGGATGTGAGGCTCCATCTCCGGTGGGACCTTGAAGGCTCCGGGGTTGGTATAGGTTGTGGAATAGGGACGGCAGCCCACCAGCTTGTAGCTGATGGCCATGGTGAGGTTCTTCACCGGTGCCGGCACCAGTTGGAGCAGCTTGTTTTTCTGGAGCATCACGTTCCGGGTGATGACCGCCTGCATCTCCTGGCGGCTGATGTGCAGGCGCATGTGGTGGTGGACCTGGGAGACGATCTCCGGAAAAGTGTAGTCCCCCAGCTCCGGGTCGATGACCGGCCGCACCGTCAGGATAAAGTTGCGCAGGGTGCGGGAGGGAAAGTGGGGCCGCAGGTTGATGGGCACCGCCAGGGCCACCGGCAGCTCCCGGCGGCGGCCCTCCCGGCGCTGCTTGGCCAGGATGGATTCGATGAGAACCGCGGAGAGGTACTCCGTCACCGAGGCGCCGTAGCCCTTGGCCACCTCCCGGAGCTTGTCCAGGGGCACCAGACCCATGGTGACGTTGAGGGTGTAGAAGGGCTCCGGTGTGCCGTTGTTCTGATAGGCCTTGCTCTCCCCCATGCCCCGGCGCACCCGGGACTTGGCATAGCGGAAATAGGAGTCCTCCTGCTCCTCCCGGGAGGGCGGCTCGTCCACGTCCAGGACACCGCCGGTATTGGGGATCTGGTGGCCCAGCTCCCGCAGGTAGACCGCCAGCAGGGTGCGGAACAATGTAAGGGCGCCCGCCCCGTCGGCCAGGGCGTGGAAGACTTCCAGGGAGATGCGGTGGCCGTAGTAGAAAAAGCGGATGAGCCAGCCGTCATCCTCCCGGAAGCGCACCGGCTGGCAGGGATTGCTCATGTCCTCCTTCACAAAGGGACCGGGGGCATCGTTGGGTTCAAAGTAGTACCAGAAAAAACCACGCTTGATGTGAACCCGGAAACCGGGGAACCGGGGCATGGTCCGGTCGATGGCCCGCTGAAGGGCGGCGGGGTCCACCAGCTCCGTCATCACCGCCGAGAACCGGTAGATGGCAGAGTAGTTCTCCTTCTGGATGGCGGAGTACATCATGGCGGCGTTATCCAGGCGGTACCACTCCGTCTTCTTCTTTTTCGGCACAGCCAAACAGCCCCCCCTTCCTCTATGCGCCCGGGAACCAGAAGCCCCGAACGATGGTCAGCAGGTATCATTATACTATAAACCCCACGCCCTTGCAATCCGGGGGAATATCCTGTAAGATGAGAAAAGAATCCTTTTTCACCGCATCTCATATGGCGGAAGCTTCGTCTCCGCCGCACAGTCAGGAGTTTTTATGGAACAGAAAGAAAAAAAGCGCAAACGCCTGTCTCCCCTCTCCCCCGAGGCACGCCAGACCGCAGAGCAAAGGCGCACCAATGCCGTCATGGGCGCCCTCAAGGCCATCCACTCCGCCACCTCCCCTGATTCCATGGACCCGGGCGACCTGGACCGCCAGCGCAAGGGCCAGGAGCTGCTGGGGCGCCTGGTGGCCCCCATGCTGGGCATGAGCTGGGAACCCTTTGACCTCCGGGGTATGCCCGCCGCCTGGGTGCGGCCGGAGCGGGGCCACGACAGGCGCCATGTCATTCTATACTGCCATGGCGGCGGATATACCAGCGGGAACCTGGGCTATGCCCGCATCCTGGCCGCCAAGCTGGCCGGCGTCACCGGCTACGAGGTGCTGGCCTTTGAGTACCGCCTGGCCCCCGAGCACACCTACCCCGCCCCCCTGGAGGACGCCATGAAGGCCTGGGACTATCTGATGCACCTGGGCTACGGCGCCCGGGACGTTGTGGTGGCCGGCGACTCGGCCGGCGGCAACCTGGCCCTTGTCCTGGCCATGCTCCTCCGGGATGCCGGACGTCTCCTCCCCCGGCGGCTGGTCCTCCTCTCCCCCTGGACCGACATGACGGCCAGCGGAAAGTCCTACCAAGAGCACCGGGACGACGACCCCATGCTCACCATGGACTATATCCAGGCGGTCCGGGGGGTGTACGCCCCCGGCCAGGACCTGTCCGCCCCCCTACTCTCCCCCCTCTTCGGGGATCTGCGGCGGCTCCCACCTGTTCTCATCCAGGCCGGCACCAATGAGATCCTGCTCTCCGACTCGGTGCGGCTCCGGGACCGGCTGGTCCAGGCCGGCACCCCCTGCCGCCTGGAGGTCTGGCCCGACATGTGGCACGTCTTCCAGATGTTCCCCATGAAAAAAGCTTCTCAGGCTATGAATCACATCGGCCAGTTCCTGCTGGAGCTGGACTGATACAAAAACGGGAGGCCGCGCGATGCGCGGCCTCCCGTTTGAGCCTGCCGATAAAGTCGGCAGGCTCTCTCAAAAATGCAAGCATTTTTTCGAAGAGATGCAGGCCACTGCGTCGCACTTCGTCGGGGCAAAGTCCACACCGCTCATCCTGGCCTGACGGCCAGGCATCGCTCCGCTTCCTTGCCCCTCCTCTCCCAAACAAACCCGCTTCGCTGGGCTTTGTTTGGGGCCCCGACTCGCACGTTTGCGGCCTGAGAAGTGTTTTTTCCGAGGCACATGTCCCCGGAAAAAACAGATTTTTATTTGGTTCCGTCGTCTGCGGACGACGGAACTCTGCGAGGCTCTTGTACGAAATCCGCCACATCTGCCCTTTTTCGGCGGTCTCGTCTGCTTTATCCCTCCGCCGGGGCGATGCTCCCCAGCTCCAGCACAGGGGTGTCCCCCAGAAAGCCCGGCCGGCCCTTAGCCTCCTCCACCGTGCGGCAGAAATAGGCATACAGCTGGGAGGTCCGGTACTCCTCATAGGGGTAGCCCTCCAGAGCATATCCATAGTCCAGGGTGATCCAACCCCGGCGCTCCAGATCCAGCAGCAGTGCCCCCATCTCCTTCACCTGCTCCATGGTGTCCTCAGGACTAAGCAGGTAGACCGGCGAGAGAGCCACGGCGGAGAAGTCGTCCTCCACCGTGCTCTCCATCAGGAACCGGGCCAGAGGCAGGTAGCGGTGATGCTCCAGCTCGTGGAGAAAGGCGGCCTGGGCCGGAGTGAGCTCCCCTTGCCGGTGGGCGTGCTCACCGTGGTGCTCATGATGGTGCTCATGGCTGTGGTCGTGTCCGCAGCCGCAGCCGCAGTGCTCGTGGTGGTGTTCCATGTTGTTGCTCCTTTTTCTTATTTGCTCCAGCATACCCAAGGCCGGCAGTCCTGTCAAGAGAAAAAACAGGGCGGCGCACCAAGTACGCCGCCCTGTTTTTTCGTTAAGTACGCTGTGTGTTAGCCCTGGGAGATAGCGCCGGTGGGGCAGGCATCAGCGCAGGAACCGCAATCGATGCAGGTATTGGCGTCGATGACGTACTGGCTGTCGCCCTGAGAAATAGCACCCATGGGGCAGGTATCGGCACAAGAGCCGCAGCTCACACAAGCATCACTGATGACATAGGCCATTGGTAACACCTCCAATTTGAATGTAAGCCTATTCTACCACAGTTTTGAAAAAATGCAACGTTTATTTCTGCAAATTTCCCCCCTCATTTTTTTGCCCCCACGGGTAGAAGCCCTCAGAGTGGTTAAACTAGGGATGTAATCCAGGTGTGACCAGCCGGAAGGTGGTTTATCCCGCCGGAGATCTGGATATAGTTAGAAGCGTGAGAAAAAACGATGCTTTCCCGGGAGGTGAGCATATGCGGGAATATCAGGATCGTTTTCGTGTGGAACTGGCCGGCGCCCTGACCCCTGAGCTGGCTGGCGCCGCTCACAGCCGCGCCCACGGACACCGGACCGACCGTCCGGCCCAGACCAAACGGAACCGAGGTGAGAGATCATCCGAGAAGAGCGATTCACACAGCGAGCCCAGGCAGCCCTGAAGCTGGCACAGAAGGCCGCAGTGCGGCTGGGCCACAGCTATGTGGGAACGGAGCACCTACTTCTGGGACTCAGTCAGGAGGGACAGGGCATCGCCGCCCAGATCCTTCGGGCCTCCGGCCTCACCCCTCAGCGTTTAGAGGAGGGGGTGAAGCTGGTCTCCGGCGCGGGCAGCGCCGTGAGCCTCCCCCTCCATGGCCTGACGCCCAACTGCCGGCAGGCGGTGGAGCTGGCGGCGGCGGAGTGTCTGCGGACCGGCTTCCGGAGGGTGGACACCGAACACCTACTTCTGGGGCTCCTCCGCCTGCGCACCTGCGCCGCCACCCGGGTCCTGGCCGCCACCGGCCAGCTGGGTGGCCTTTACACAGACACCATGAAAGCTCTGGGCGAGACGCCCGCCGGTCCCCCCCATTGGAGTGAGCCGGCCCGGCCACGCCCGGAGCGCGAACACACGGAACGGGGCGAGAAAAAGCTGTTAGAACAATTTGCAAAAGATCTGACCCGGCTGGCCGCCGCCGGCAGCCTGGACCCTGTCATCGGCCGGGATCGGGAAATCCGCCGGGTCATCCAGATCCTCTCCCGGCGGCAGAAGAACAACCCCGCCCTCATCGGCGAGCCCGGCGTGGGTAAGACGGCCATAGCGGAGGGTCTGGCCCGACGCATTGTCTCCGGCCAGGTCCCCGACTGCCTGCGGGGCAAGCGGCTCCTGGCCCTGGACCTCTCCGCCACCGTGGCCGGGACCAAGTACCGGGGCGAGTTTGAGGAGCGGGTCAAAAATATCTTGGCCGAGGTCCGTCGGGCGGGGGACATCATTCTCTTTCTGGATGAGCTCCACACCATTGTGGGGGCGGGCAGTGCCGAGGGCGCCATCGATGCAGCCAACATCATCAAGCCGGCCCTGAGCCGGGGCGATCTTCAGGTGGTGGGGGCCACTACCCTGGCGGAATACCGGAAATATATCGAAAAGGACGCCGCACTGGAGCGACGATTCCAGTCCGTATTGGTGGAGGAGCCCAGCCAGGCGGATGCCCTGGCCATCCTCAGGGGCCTGCGCAGCCGCTACGAAAGCCACCACAAGCTGACCATCTCCGACCAGGCTCTGGAGGCGGCGGTGACCCTCTCCTGCCGCTACCTCCCCGACCGCTTCCTCCCGGACAAGGCGGTAGACCTCATCGACGAGGCCGCCGCCCGGGTCCGGATCGGCGCCCTGGAGACGCCTCCCGCCCTGCGTGGGCTGGAGGAAAAGGCCTGTCAGGCCGCCGCCGCCCGGGAGACCGCTATCCGGGGGCAGAACTATGAGCGGGCCGCCATGCTCCGAGACGCAGAGCGGGACTTTCGGCGGGAGTTGGCAGTGCAGTGCTGTGCCTGGCACCAGGGTCAGAGAAAACAGAGCGTGGAGGCCGAGGACGTGGCCGCCGTAGTGGCCGACTGCACCGGCATCCCGGTGAGTACCCTGACTCAGGCCGAGTCTGACCGCCTCCTGGCCCTGGAGGGGGAGCTCCACCGCCGGGTGGTGGGGCAGGACGCCGCCGTCAAAGCTGTGGCCCGGGCCATCCGCCGGAGTCGTGCGGGCCTGAAGGAGCCCAGTCGTCCCATCGGTTCCTTTCTCTTCCTGGGTCCCACCGGTGTGGGCAAGACCGAGCTGTGCAAGGCCCTGGCCGCCGCCATGTTCGGCACCGAAGACGCCCTCCTTCGTTTTGACATGTCAGAATATATGGAAAAGCACACTGTCTCCCGGCTCCTGGGCTCTCCGCCGGGTTATGTGGGCTACGACGAGGGAGGGCAGCTCACGGAAAAGGTGCGGCGCAAGCCCTATTCCGTGGTCCTCTTTGACGAGCTGGAGAAGGCCCACCCCGATGTATGGGGCATCCTGCTCCAGATCCTGGAGGACGGCATGGTCACCGACGCCCAGGGCCGGAAAGTGGACTTTCGAAACACTGTGGTGGTCATGACCTCCAACGCCGGCGCCCGGCGGCTCACTGCCAAAGGAGGTCATCTGGGCTTCACTGCTCGTCAGGGCGATACCCGGCCTCCGGAGGAGCTGCGTCAGGCTGTCCTCTCTGAGCTCAAGCAGATCTTCCGCCCTGAATTCCTCAATCGGGTGGACGAAATCATTGTATTTCAGCAGCTCACCCGACCCGAGTTGCGGCGGATCGCCCGTCGGCTGCTGGATCAGCTTGGGCGGCGGCTGGGGGAGCACCAGGTGGCCCTCAAGGTCAGCGACAAAGCCCTGGACCAGCTCACCGATGCAGGCTTTGATCCGGAATACGGCGCCCGCCCCCTCCGTCGGGCCATCCGCACCCAGGTGGAGGACCCCATCGCCGAGCTGCTCCTGGGAGGCAGGCTGTCCGCTGGAGAGACTGCCATGGTCCTGGCCGAAGAAAATAAATTCAATATTTTTTCTGCGCCGGGGGAACAAAATCCGGCGGCCTGCGTCCAAGGAGACTGTAAACAAAACAAAACCAAAGGAGAATCATCCCCATGAAACGTATGCTGTCTCTGTCCCTGTCCGCCCTGCTGCTGCTTTCCGCCCTGGTGGGCTGCGGAGGAAGCAAGGACAATTCCGGTACCACCAACAAGACCCCCGAGGAGTATACCGAGGCCTACAAGACCTCCATCGAGTCCGCCCGGGACGCCGAGCTCAACGAGGCCATCCCCGTGATCACCTCCACTGAGGACAACATGGCCGCCATGGTGCTCCCCCTCATCGGCGTCACCGACGAAAACACCGACGCCTTTGCCGTGGCCATCTCTCCCATGAACGTGAAGGCCTACGGCGTGGCCGCCATTCTCCCCGCCGAGGGCAAGAGCGAGGAGGTCCTGGATGGCGTTAACGCCTTCGTGGACCAGCAGAAGCAGAACTTCCAGCAGTACCTCATCGACCAGTACGACATCGCCAACGCCGCCAAGGTGGAGACCCTGGACGACGGCACCATCCTCCTGGTCATGTGTGAGGACCAGGATACCGTTCTGGACGCCATCAAGACCTCTCTCAACGGCTGAGACAAATAAAAAATGGTCCCTTCCCGGTTCGGGAAGGGACCATTTTTTAGCCCTTTTCGATGTCTAAATTGGCGTAGGCGTTCAGGTCCAGGCCGCCCCGGGTACCGGCCAGGTACTCGTAATAGGCCTGGCAGCCGATCATGGCGCCGTTGTCTCCACACAGGGAGAGGGGGGGCAGGTAGAGCTCCATACCCGCCTGGGCACAGGCTCGCTCCAGATCCCCCCGGATGCGGGAGTTAGCCGCTACACCGCCGGCCACCGCCACCTTCCGGTAGCGGCAGAGCCTGGCCGCCTCCATGACTCTGGGGACCAGCATGTCACTGACCGCCCCGGCGAAGGAGGCCGCCAGAGAGGGCAGGTCCAGCTCCTCTCCCTTCTGCTGGGCGTTGTGGATGAGGTTGATGGCCGCCGTCTTCAGCCCCGAGAAGGACATGTCCATAGGGGCGTCGTGGACGTGGACCGAGGGAAAGGTGTACTTTTTGTCGTCACCCCCCCGGCTCAGCCGGTCCATGGGGGCGCCGCCGGGGTAACCGATGCCCAGCACCCGGGCCACCTTGTCGAAGCACTCCCCCGCCGCGTCGTCCCGGGTGGCGCCCAGCACCCGCATCTTGGTGTAGTCCTTCACATCCACGATGAGGGTGGTGCCGCCGGAGACACACAGGCAGACAAAGGGGGGCTCCAGGTCCAGGTGGGCGATGTAGTTGGCCGAGATGTGTCCCCGGACGTGGTGGACGGGGATAAGGGGCACCCCCAGGCCGTAGGCCACCGACTTGGCAAAGTTGACCCCCACCAGCACCGCACCGATGAGGCCAGGGCCGTAGGTGACGGCCACAGCATCGATGTCCCGCCGCTGGAGGCCGGCCTTCTGGAGGGCGGCGTCGGCCAGACCGGCGATGGCCTCCACGTGCTTCCGGGAGGCGATCTCCGGCACCACACCGCCGTAGATGGCGTGCATATCCGCCTGGGAGGCGATGACGTCGGACAGGACCTGACGGCCGTCCCGGACCACCGCGGCGGCGGTCTCGTCACAGGAGGATTCAAAGGCTAGAATGTTCATGTCTCTATCCCCTCCTCATTTTCCTCCAGCCACTGCTCCGCCGGGTGAATCTCCTCCCCTGGCGACAACGGCAGCTGGATATACCGCCCCATATGCTCCGTGGAAAAATAGTCTGCGTACACGCTCCGGTGGATCTCCTGTACCCGCTGGTCGTCCATCTCCGGCCCACGGTACAGGCAATGAAATCGCACACCGAACAGGGCGCACATGTAGTTGAGGACCCGGAATCCGTTCCGGACATAGAAACCGATGCGCCGCCGGCGCAGATCATCCTCCGCCGGATCTCCTGTATCCGGCGCCTCAGCCTCTCCGAACAGCTCATTGTAGCGCTCCCCAGCTGGGCCAGGATTCGGCTGCCTGCGCCTCCGTTGCGCTTTCCGCGCAGGACGCCCAGATACTCCAGAAGCGCGCTGCCCGGTCGGCCCGAGCGCCAGAGCATGGCATAGCCAATGGGTTCTCCGTCCTCAAGGGCCAGCAATGCCTCGTATCGCCCCATCTCCAGCAGCCGGAGTATGGCCGCTAGAGGCCGCCGCTCGCTATCAGAGAATACCTGCTCCAGTTCCTGGTGATACAGGTCCTCCAGGCCGTTTCTGTCCAAAACCTTCAGTTCCATATCGATCTACCTCGTATTTCGCACCATCAGCCTCCTACCCGGAAGGGCAGCCTGGCCGTCTCAGGCCTTTTCGGGGATGTGGATGAACTTGTCGTAGAGCCAGGGGCTGAGCTCGTAGTGATAGAGGCGCTGGTGGGCCTCCATGGCCTCCTCCTCGCTCTTGTCGCCGTAGAGGAACATGGCGTAGCGCACACCATAGATCTCCGCCACATAGCTCAGGTCTTTGAAACCCACCCGGCGGTAGAAGCCCAGCCGCCGGCGGCGCAGGGCGTTCTCCTCCTCGGACAGCTTGTCATCTTCGGCCTCGGCCTCCACCAGGACGCCCTCCACGTGGCTGTAGTGGTCCATAAGGTAGGCCACCATCACGGTACCAATGCCCTCACCCCGGGGCTTACCCTGGCAGACGCCCAGGTAGTCCAGCAGTTCAAAGCCCCCCTCAGGGTCCTTCCACATCATGGCATAGGCCATAAGCTCCTCCCCCCGGTAGAGGCCCCAGGGCTCATACCGCCCTGCGGAGAGCAGCTTCTCCATGGCGGCCAGGGGCTTGCGCTCCGCAGGGGGAAAATCGGGGGTCAGATGGTCGCGGTAGACCAGGTGCAGGGCGTCCAGATCCAACTTCTTCAACTCATACTGTTCCAATTCTATCAAACTCCACCGTCATTAAAATTGCGTCCTCATGGACTTCTGCATAGTAATTCTTTCTCCGCCCCACCTGCCGGAAGCCCAGCTTTTCGTAGAGGGCGATGGCCGGGGCGTTGCTCTCCCGGACCTCCAGAGTGATGAAGGCCAGATTGGCCCGGCCGAACCGCAGAAAGGCCCCTAAAAGCTCCTCGGCCACCCCCTGGCGGCGGTACTTGGGGTCCACGGCGATCTTCTCCAGACAGCCCTCGTCCAGGATCACCGACAGCTCGGCATAGCCCAGCACTGTTCCATCCTCCCCCTGGGCCGCGATCAGGGAGACGGCATCGTTATACAGCGCGTCGGTAAAGGTCTGCTCCGACCACGGCCGTTCAAAGCAGGCACGTTCAATGGACAGCACACCCTCCAGATGGGAGCGGTCCATGGGAACCAGATCATAATGCACGGGTACTCTCTCTCCTTCTCTCTTTTCCTCTTATTCCTTGGCCTCCGCCCAGCTCCGCCCGGCGGCGGAGTCGGCGCGCATGGGTACCGGCAGGTCCATGACCCCCTCCATCTCCTGTGTGAGGAGGGCCTTGACCCGCTCCACCTCATCGTCAGGACACTCCACGATGAGCTCGTCGTGGACCTGGAGGACCAGCCGAGCCTCCAGCCCCTCCGTCTTCAGCCGGTCCCGTACGTGAATCATGGCCAGCTTGATGAGGTCGGCGGCAGTGCCCTGAATGGGCATGTTGAGGGCCACCCGCTCCCCAAAGGAGCGCAGGTTGAAGTTGGAGGACTTCAGCTCCGGCAGCCACCGCCGCCGGCCCAGGATGGTGGAGACATAGCCGTTCTCCTTGGCCTGCTCCACCACCTCCTTCATATAGTCCCGGACCCCATGGTAGGTCTCAAAGTACTTGTCCATATACTCCCTGGCCTCTGCACGGGTAACCCCAATGTCCTGGGACAGGGAGAAGTCGGAGATACCGTAGACGATGCCGAAGTTCACCGCCTTGGCCCGCCGACGCATCTCGTGGGTCACCGACTCGGGCGGTACCCCAAAGACCTGGGAAGCCGTCACGGTGTGGATGTCCTCCCCGCTCCGGAAGGCGGCCTGCATGGCCTCGTCCCCGGAGATGCAGGCCAGCAGCCGCAGCTCGATCTGAGAGTAGTCGGCGTCCACCAGCTGCCACCCCTTGGGGGAGACGAACATCTTTCGCAGCTCCGCCCCCAGCTCAGTGCGCACCGGGATATTTTGCAGATTGGGCTCAGTAGAGCTCAGGCGTCCGGTGGCGGTGACAGTGTTCTGGAAAGAGGTGTGAATGCGCCCGTCGGCGGCGATGACCTTGGTGAGGCCGTCCACATAAGTGCTCTTCAGCTTGGCCAGCTGCCGGTAGTCCAGCACCGCCTCCACGATGGGGTGCTTGCCCCGCAGTTTCTCCAGCACCTCGGCGCTGGTGGACCAGCCGCTCTTGGTCTTCTTCACCGGGGGGAGTCCCAGCTTCTCAAAGAGTATCTTGCCGAACTGCTGGGTGGAGTTGATGTTGAATTCCTCCCCCGCCAGGTCGTAGATGACGGCCTCGTCGGCTTTGATGCGCTCCTCCAGCATGGCACCGAAGGCGGTGAGGGCCTGCCGGTCCACCAGCACTCCGGCGTGCTCCATCTCTGAGAGCACCGGGCACAGGGGGAGCTCCACTTCATAAAAGAGCCTGTCCATGCCCAGCTCGGTAAGCCGGGGGGCCATGGCCTCCTTCAGGGCACCGATGAGGGCGCAGTGGGACAGGAGGGCGCCCATGGGGCCGCTCACCTCCGCTGCGGCGACCTCCCTATCCTCCGCCCCCTCATAGGGGTCCTTCCCCAGGTCCAGAGCGGTCTGAAAATCGGCCAGAGGGGAGAAAGCATCCTTTGCCAGGTAGGTCTCCTTGGCCTTGGCCGTCTCGTGGTTGAAATAAGTCACCGACAGCTTTTCCAGGTCGTAGCTACCGTCGGTGGGGGCCAGAAGGTAGGCGGCGATGGCGGTATCAAAGACGAAGCCGCCCCCTTCGATGCCCTCAGCCAGCAGTCGGGAGAGGAGGGTCTTTACGTCGTGGGTGTTCTTCTTGATATTGGGAGCGAAAAGGGCCTTCAGGGTGTCGTTGTACCCCTCCAGCTTGGAGGCCATCAGCACGGCGGCGTGGGCCTCCTCCTTGCTCTCCCACCAGTCCACCGCCACCACGTCCAGCCCAGGGAGGGCCAGCACGTCCACACTGTCCTGTCCCCGCCAGATGGTCAGCAGCTCCTCCGCCCGGGCGGGGTCAGTGACCACCTCACTGGTACAGGTACCCGTCACCATCTCCTCGGCCTGGACCGCCTCCCCCTGGGGGGCTTTCAGACCCATCTTGTCGATGAGCTTGTTGAACTCCAGCTTCAGGAAGAGGTCATAGAGCGCCCGCCCGTCAGGTTCCCTCCTCAGGGCGTCGTCGGGAGCGAACTCCAGGGGGGCATCGGTGCGGATGGTGGCCAGGTCGTAGGACATCTTGGCCTGGTCCGCCCCCTCCTTCAGCTTTTTGAGCACCGCCGGCTTGGCCTCCACAGCGTCCAGGTCTGCGTAAATGGCCTCTACACTGCCGTAGCGCTGGATGAGGTCCATGGCCGTCTTTTCCCCGATGCCCTTGACGCCGGGAATGTTGTCGCTGGCGTCTCCCATGAGGGCCTTGAGGTCGATGATGTGGATGGGGTCGAAGCCGTAGGCCTCCCGGAAGGTCTCGGGGGTCATGTCCTTCTCGGTGGTCTGGCCCATACGGGTGGTGACCAGCTTTACCCGGGCAGTGTCGGTGATGAGCTGGAGGGAGTCCTTGTCGCCGGTGACGATGACGGTCTCCCAGCCCGCTGCCGTATCCTTTACAGAAATGGTGCCCATGAGGTCGTCGGCCTCCCAGCCGTCCATCTCATAGCGGGGAATGTTCATGGCGGCGAGCACGTCCTTCAGAATGGGCAGCTGGGCGGCCAACTCGTCGGGCATCCCCTTCCGCTGGGCCTTGTAGCCCTCGTAGGCCAGGTGGCGGAAGGTTGGGGCCTTGCGGTCGAAGCAGACGCACAGGGCATCAGGCAACTCCTCCCCCACCAGCTTCTGGAGGATGGTGAGGAAACCGTAGACGGCATTGGTGGGGGTGCCGTCCCGGGTGGTGAGCATCCGGATGCCGTAAAAGGCCCGGTTGATGATGGAGTTGCCGTCGATGACCATGAGCTTCATGGAAGTTCCCTCCGCGCCGCGCAAAAGTTCAGATACACAGATACAGTATAGTATAACAGCTTTCCCGCCTCAGGGCAAGAAAAAGCCATTCCCGTCCACAGAGGCAAAAATGTACTGTTATCACAAAACTCCCCCTATGCAGCCCGGCCGGCAGGGGGTATAATGGTCACGGCTGATTTTCGCCCAATCATTGACACATAGGAGTGCTGTTATGGATCTCTGCGATCTCAATACCATCAAGGCCCTGCTGGGCCGCCACGGCTTTTACTTTTCCAAATCCATGGGCCAGAATTTCCTCATCCAGGACTGGGTCCCAAGGGGACTGGTGGAGGGCGCTGGCGTGGGACCGGAAAACGGTGTGCTGGAGATCGGCCCCGGCATCGGCCCCCTCACCTCGCAGCTGGCCGCCGCGGCCCAGAGGGTGGTGGCGGTGGAGCTGGACCGCTCCCTCCTGCCGGTGCTGGACGAGACCCTGCGGGACTTTTCCAACGTGGAGATCCTCCCCGCCGACATTCTGAAGCTGGACATCCCCGCCCTGGTGGATGAGAAGTTCCCCGGCATGGTGCCCATGGCCTGCGCCAATCTGCCCTACAACATCACCACCCCCGTCCTCACCGCCCTCATTGAGGCCGACCGATTCGCCTGCATCGCGGTGATGATCCAACGGGAGGTGGCCCTGCGCATCTGCGCCGCCCCGGGTACGGCGGACTACGGCGCCTTCTCGGTGTACTGTCAGTACCACACCGTTCCCGAGCTCCTCTTCGACGTGGGGCCCGAGTGCTTCGTCCCCGCCCCCAAGGTGACCTCTTCGGTGATCCGCATGGTCCCCCGGTCCGCTCCCCCAGAGGGTGTGGAGGACGAGAAGCGGTTCTTCCGGGTGGTGAAGGCCGCCTTCGGCCAGCGCCGCAAGACCCTCCTCAACGCCCTCTCCGCCGGCCTGGGCGGCGTGGACAAGGAGGCCATCAAGGCCGCCATCGCCGCCGCCGGCCTGCCCGAGAACATCCGGGGCGAACGGCTGGGCATCCCGGAGTTTGCCGCCCTCACCCGTGCCCTGGGGGATTTCTAACGCTCTTTTCGTGTCCACGGCCCTCCTTCCCGCATAGCATGAAGGGAAAGGAGGGCCTCTCCATGCCCATCATCTACCTCTCTCCCTCCACCCAGGAGAACAACCTCTATGTGAGCGGCGGCTCCGAAGAGTACTGGATGAACCGTCTGGCCGACGCCATGGTGCCCTACCTGGACGCCTCCGGCATCCGCTACGTGCGGAACACCCCCGACATGACCGCCTCCAGCTCCATCACCGCCTCCAACCGGGGCAATTACGACCTCCATCTGGCCCTCCACTCCAACGCCGCCCCGGAGGGGCGCTACGGAGAGGTGCGGGGCGTGCTGGTCTTTTACTACCCCGGCAGCGCTAAGGGTCGCCGGGCCGCCGAGATTATGGCGGAGAATTTGAAGCGGATCTACCCCATCCCCTCCCTGGTCCGGGCCGAGGCCACCACCACCATCGGTGAGGTCCGCAGGGTCCGGGCCCCCTCCGTCTTTCTGGAGCTGGGCTACCACGACAACCCGGACGACGCCGCCTGGGTGAAGAGCCAGCTGGAGCTCATCGCCCAAACCCTGGTGGGCTCCCTGTGCCAATACTTCGGCATCCCCTTCCTCACTCCGGTGCCGGAGCGCCGGGGAGTGGTGGACGTGTCCTGGGGCTCCCTCAACATCCGCGCCCGGCCCGACCGCTCCGCCCCCATCCTGGCTCGGGCCTATGACGGCGCCCGTCTCACCATTATTAACCAGTGGCAGGGGTGGTATCTGGTCCGCTTCGGGGATGTGACCGGTTACGCCAGCGGGGACTATATCACCCTGGTTTGAGGCCCTCTGTGACGTTCATAGAAAGTTCACAGAGCGTTCTAAATCTGTCCATCACTTCTGTGTGGGGTGTGGTATCCTAATACTCGCAAGGACCCAAACCATTCCAACCTCCTCCCTCTCTCTCTTTGCAACACCGCTGTGCTCCCCGGAGAGGCAGCCGCTTCTCCGGGGAGACAGACCAAAACTTCCGCCGACAGCCTGGCTGCCGGCGTTTTTTGCATCCAGACAAAACAGGACGCGGCAGAGTACTCTGCCGCGTCCTGTTTATGTGTTCGATCTATGGCTGCCGGGGTGATAGAAGATGCGCAGCCCACCCCCTCTGTCCCGGAGCACCTCGGCCTCCACCTTGTAGACCGCCCGGATCAGCTCGGGGGTGAGCACCTCCTCCGGCCTGCCGGCGGCCACCACCCTTCCCTCCTTGACCGCGTAGAGCCGGTCGCAATACATGGCGGCGATGTTCAGGTCGTGGATGGCGGCGATCACCGTCCGGTCCAGCCCCTTCACAATGTCCATGAGCTGGAGTTGGTACTTGATGTCCAGATGGTTGGTAGGCTCGTCCAGGATGAGGCAGGGAGTGTCCTGGGCCAGGGCCCGGGCCAGGATGACCCGCTGCTGCTCGCCCCCGGAGAGGGTGGCGAAGGAGCGTTGGGCAAAGTCCGCCATGCCCACCGTCTCCAGGGCCTGGGCCACCATCTGATGGTCCCGGGCATTGTCCCGTTCCAGAGCCCGCTTGTGAGGTGAGCGGCCCATCATGACCACGTCCCGGACGGAGAAGTCGAAGCTATAGTAGTTGTGCTGGGCCACCACGGCCACCTGCCGGGCGGACTCCTTATAGCTGTAATCGGAAAGTGCCTTTCCGTCCAGCCAGACGGCACCTCCCGTGGGCCTCAGGACCCGGTAGATGCACTTGAGCAGGGTGCTCTTGCCGCTGCCGTTGGGGCCGATGACCCCCACCAGCTCCCCCCGCTCCGCCCGGAGGTCCACTCCACCGAGGATTTGGCTGCCCCCCAGGACGGCCTGGACGTCTGACGCACGGATTTCCATCAGTCACCACCTCCGAAGCCATATTTTTTTCGGGCCATGAGGTAGACGAAGGCGGGCGCTCCCACCAGGGCAGTGAGCACACCGATGGGCAGCTCGTTGCCCGGCAGGATAACCCGGCAGAGCACGTCGGCCCATACCAGGAAGATGGCCCCCAGGAGGGCAGAGACGGGGATGAGCTTTTTGTGGTCGGTACCGAAGAGCATCCGTACCACATGGGGGATGAGCAGCCCTACAAAGCCGATGAGTCCCGCCTTGTAGACTGCGGAGCCCACCATCACTGCCGCCACCGTCAGGTAGATGAGCCGCCACCGGTGGAGGTCGGTGCCCAGGGTGACAGCGCAATCGTCCCCCAACAACATCAGGTTGAGATTTCGATACTGGCTCCAGAAAAAGAGTGTCCCCAATACCGCCACGGCAACGATGACGGCGTTGCTCCCCCAGTCGGCGGCGGCCAGAGAGCCCATGGACCACTGGACCACAGCGCTAGCGGCGTGGTCGTCATTGAGGAGGAAGATGAAGAAGTTGGAGAAGCCGGCACACACAGCGCTGAGGGCGGTACCGGCCAGGAGGAGCTTGACGGCGTTGGACCTGCCTCCCAGATTGGCCAGAGCCATCACTCCCAGAGAGACCAGCAGCGCCCCGGCGCAGCCCAGCACCCCCATGGCGCTGCCCCCCAGAAGGCCTCCCACTCCCAGCAGCATGGCCAGGGAGGCACCCAGGTAGGCGCCGGAGGACACACCCAGCACATAGGGGTCGGCCAAGGGATTTTTGACGATGGCCTGCATGACGGCTCCACAGACCGAGAGCCCCATACCCACCCCCACGGCCAGGATCAGCCGGGGCAGCCGAATGAGCCACACCACGTCGTGGACACTGCCCCCGGCGGATGCCGTCCCGCCTGGGAGCAGGGCCTTCAGCTCTTCCAAAATAACCTGGTACACCTGCCCCAGGGGGATGGACACGGTGCCAAAGCTGACGGCGGCCAGGAGGGAGAGCAGCAGCGCCCCCAACAGACCCAGACAGACCAGGAGGTAGGCTGAATTAGCCCCAAAACGGTTCCGTTCCACGGCGTTCAGAGGTCCAGGCCGGGGTACATGCCCTGGGCCAAGGTTTTGAGGCCGTCGATGGTACGGGGACCGCTGGCGTACATGTCGCCCAGCATAATGAGGTGAACCCGGCCGCTCTGCACCGCCGACAGGCTGGCCAGGGCGGGGTCGTCCTGGATGGCAGCAAGCTGCTCCGCCCGGACGGCGTCAGGGTCGTCCCCGGCATAGGCCATATAGACCACGAAGATCACATCGGGATCGAAGGCCACCAGATCCTCTTTGCCCATGTCGCTTCCGTCGGGCCTGGCCAACTCTCCGCCCAGAGCCGTGACCATATCCCCGGCCAGAGAGTCGGCGCCGTAATTGGTGATCGTGCCGCCGGCCGTGGGCTCCACCACCGCCACCCGGACGGGGTCCTGGCCCTGAGCGGCGGCTAGGGTGGCCTCCACCTGGCCCTTCATCTCGTCCACCAGGGCCTGGGCCTTCTCCTCCACGTCAAAGATCTTTCCGATGTTCAGAATGTCAGTGTATTCGTTCTCCAGGGTGCGGGCGCCGCCGGGGACGGTGTTGGAGTTCATGTAGGTCCCCACCCCCTTCTCGTTCCAGGCCCCCACGTCGCCCAGCTTCTTCTCCCCAAAGTAGGAGCCCCAGGAGAAGATCATGTCCGGCTCCAGGAGGGTGACCGTCTCCTTGTCGGGGGCAAAGACGGTCTCGTCGTAGTGCATCTGGGCAAAGCCGTCCTTCCACTCGTCCTTGACCTCGTTATCCAGGCCGTAGGAGGCCAGCACATGGTCCTCCAGTCCCAGGGCGATCATGGTCTCGATGCAGCCCTGGTACACAGCGACGACCTTCTCCGGCGCCTTTTCGTAGGTGTAGGTCACCGGCTCGCCGGCGTAGTTGTAGTTGGTGATGGTCACCGGGTAGTGCCCGCTCTGGGGCTGGGTCTCCGTGGGCACCGGGGTCGTTGTCGCCGTTTTTCCGGCGGAACAGGCGGTCAGAGAGACCGTCAGGGCCAGGGCCGTCAGGGCGGCCAGCGTCTTTGTGTTTTTCATGGGGAGCGCTCCTTTCCTGCTTCCATGTGTCTCCCGCCGAAAAACAACGGCCGCCTGCCCAACCGGGCAGACGGCACCAAAACAGCACCCGGCAAAGGCCGTGCACCGTTTCAACAGACTGCTCTCAGCGGAAGACATCTCTGTTCTCATTCAACCAAGCAGGTTTCCTGGCTCACGGATCGCCGCGGGCCGCGCCTTCTCACCGCGCCCTGCGCGGCAATGGCATCTGCGGCTCGCTCCCCGTTCACAGTGACCGGATCGCTCGGGACTCTCACCCGATTCCCTTTTACCCCAGCCGGAGCTGGGCACTTGCCGAATATGTAGTTGTGACAGTCCCCTATTCTAGAGGATGCGCCCCCGGTTGTCAAGCACCATACCGGAACAGGGCGTCTTTCTCCCGGTTATCCCCACACCGCAGTGACGCAAGGCAAGAAAGAAGCGCATCGCAAGTGAAACACTTGCGATGCGCTGGTACGGCTGAAGGGATTCGAACCCCCGACCTACTGGTTCGTAGCCAGTCACTCTATCCAGCTGAGCTACAGCCGCTTGTCGCCTTCCAGGAAATTCTCCCTGACAGTTAAATCTTATTTTATAGCATATTCCGCCAATTGTCAAGTGCTATTTAGGGCGCAGCCCCTTATTTTTATCTATGTTATGTTTTAAAGAAGGCGGTCAAGGAAGAAAAAAGCGCATCGCAAGTAAAATACCTGCGATGCACTGGTACGGCTGAAGGGATTCGAACCCCCGACCTACTGGTTCGTAGCCAGTCACTCTATCCAGCTGAGCTACAGCCGCTTACTGTCTTCAGAGATGTTGTCCCTGACAGCCAGATTATAATAGCACACCCTTTGAGGAAATGCAAGAGATATTTTTAAAAAAAGACAATTTTTTTGTGGCGGGCGGGGAGGACCCCCGCCCGCACCCTATGTCTCCTCAGCAGCAGCCGTTGCTGCCGCCGCAGCCACAGTTATTGCCGCAGCTGTTGCCGCAGCCACCCCAACTACCACCGCAGCAGCAGATCAGGATGATGATCAGAATGATCCACAGGCAGCTGCCGCCGCCAAAGCCGCCGATCCCGCAGCCGTTGTTGCACCCCATAATGAAGTACCTCCCAATGAGATGGTAGACCGTCTCCGGCCTCCATCTCATCCTATGCGCGGGCTGGCATTTCGTGCGCTGCAAATGAAAACTGACCCCTTACAGCCGGGAGACAGTCACACCGGCCCGTACTGTGATCACCACCGCCTGATCCAGGACTCCATCGGCCACCAGCCGCTCTTGAAGGGTGCCGCTGCCGTTCTTCTGCTCAGCGTCCAGAGCGAAATAGGAGAGATAGACCACGTGGGCCCGCAGAAAGGTACCGCTTTCCAGGGTCTGCCGCTCCCCCGCCGTCAGGACGCCCAGCTCCACGCTCCGCTGAAGGGCAGTATCCCAGGTGAAATCGGGACTCTCTCCGCTGTCGCTGTATCCCAGTGCGCGCAGCAGGAAAATCACATACTGTTTGGCAGTCAGGGTGTCGTTGGTTCCGAAGAGCTTGGCCGCCTCGTCCATGCCCTTGGTATACCCCTTCTCATAGGCGTAGGCCACATAGCTCTGACACCAAGCCGGCACATCTGTGAAGGGACACGCCGCCGTGGTGGCCAGGGCTGCCTTCTCCTCCCCGATGAGGCGGAGGAACATGATGAGGCCCTGGATGCGGGTGGGCCCCTGCTCCAGGTCGTAGCCGGAGCCATAGCCCGTACCGCTGCCCTGGAAGAGCCCCATAATGTGCAGAGCGTCCGCTAAGGTGTTATAGTCAGTCTTGCTGCTCTCTGTCAAGGTATAGTACCCCTCCAGGGAAATCACCGCAGTGGGAGAGGTCACCGTGATGGTGGCCGTGGTGTCCTCCATCACCAGATATCGCCGACCCTGGGTCAGGGTGCCTGCCCCCTTTTCCCACCCGTTGGAGAGGTCAATAGTCTTTTTCCCATTGCAGGAGAGGTCCCCGCTGCCGGCCAGCAGCAGAAAACCCGACCCGGCGGTCACCTGAATGGTATCCCCCTGCTTGACCCGGATGTCCTGGAAGGCGGCCTGATAGCTGCCACTGCGGGAGGTATCGCCGCTGAGCCGGGCCAGGTTGGCCTCGTGCTCCGCCTTCAGCCTGGCCTCGACGTCGGCATACAGGCTGTCATGGCGCTGGGTGATGCGGCTCTCCGCCTGGGCCACCGCCTGGGTGGTATAGGTCCCGTCCACGTAGCTCTTGCTCACCAGCGGATCGTCCGACCCGCCGCCCACAGCCAGGGCCACAGAGGCGCAGAGCAGCACACCCGCCGCCCCTGTAACCACCAGTACTCGCTTTTTCATGTCAAACTCCTTTGTCCGTGGCTCCTGCCCGCCCATCGGGCGCGGCTTTCTTTCAAGTATAGCAAACCGGTCCTGGCCTTGCAATCCCCAGAACCCGGAAAGCCCCGCCCGGACGTGGAAAAAACAGCGCGGAGAGCTTCTCCGCTCTCCGCGTTTGATTCGCTCTGCTCGTTTTTACTGAGGAATCTTCTCCAGACCCTGCCACAGCTCGCTGCGGAGGACCATGTGGATGTGATCCTCCCACACGCCGTTGATCTTCAGGTATTTGAGGGCCAGTCCCTCGTTGTAAAAGCCGGCCTTCTCCGCCACCCGGAGGGAGGCCTTGTTCCGGGGCATGATATTGGCCTCGATACGGTGGAGGCCCAGATCGGAAAAGGCAATATCGGAGGCGGCCTTCACCGCCTCGGTCATATACCCCCGGCAGAGGTGCGCCCCGTCCAGCTTGTAGCCCATGTGGCAGGACTGAAAAGCTCCCCGGACCAGGTTGTTGAGCCCCACCATGCCAATGATGGTCTCTGGCTCCTCCTTTAAAGAAAGGTAGAACCGATAGCCCCGGTCCTCTTCCGCCAGAGCGGCGTCCCGCTCCAGAGAGGCCCGCTGGCTGGCCTCCGTGAAGAAGTCCTCCTCCCGCTCCGGGTCAAAGGCGGAGAAGAAGGTACGGTTCCGGCGGTAGTAGTCAACCAGAGCGGGTGCAAGGGACGGCGCGGCCAGCCGCAGGGCCAGCCGCGCCGTCTCATAGACAGACTTACACTGCATTACTTGGTGCCAAAAATCCGGTCGCCGGCGTCGCCCAGGCCGGGGACGATGTAGCCGTGCTCATTGAGCTTCTCGTCCAGGGCAGCGCAGTAGATCTCCACGTCGGGGTGATCCTTGCGGACCCGCTCCACGCCCTCGGGGGCGGCGATGATGTTCATGAGCTTGATGTGCTTGACGTCGTAGTTCTTGATGAACTGGATGGCAGCGGAGGCAGAGCCACCGGTGGCCAGCATGGGGTCCAGGATGATGACGTCCCGCTCGGAGATGTCGGTGGGCATCTTGCAGTAGTACTCCACAGGCTCCAGGGTGTCGGGGTCACGGTACAGGCCGATGTGGCCCACCTTGGCGGAGGGGATCAGGGTCAGAATGCCGTCCACCATCCCCAGGCCGGCCCGGAGGACAGGGACGATGGCCAGCTTCTTGCCGGCCAGGATGCGGAAGGTACCGGTGGCCACAGGGGTCTTGATGGTGACCTCCTCGGTGGGCAGGTCCCGGGTGGCCTCATAGCACATGAGGGTGGCGATCTCGGAGACGATCTCTCTAAACTCCTTGACGCCGGTGCGCTCATCCCGGAGGATGGCCAGCTTGTGCTGGATCAGAGGGTGGTCAAAAATGTGTACCATTTTATCCATGTCGTTCTTCCCCTTTATCGTTTTTCATGGTCATTTCTTTTTCTTAGGCCAGCCGTTCCCGCTCGGCCTGGGAGAGCCGGTGGTAGACAGGCGTCAGGGCGGCGGCGGCCACCAGGCCGTCCTTCCGGGCCAGCTCTAGGGCACCCCGGGCCACTCCCCACGCGCTCTGAAGGCGCAGGTGGGGCGGCGCCAGCTCCACGGGCAGGCCCCGTTTGGTCAATTCATTATAACACAGTACCGCGCCGTCTCCAACCAGTATTTGTGTTTTTTTGCGCGCCTCCAGCTCACCGGCCAGCTCCTCGATGGAGATGGCCCGGTCGGGACACAGCCGGGTGAGACTCCCGCCCCCCGCCTGGAACCGGGCATTGTAGACCTGATTCCGCCGGGCGTCCATAACGGGGCAGATGTCCCCCTCCACGTGGGCCAGGCTCCAGGCCATGGCCTCCAGGGTGGAGACCCCCGCGCAGGGCTTGTTCCCCGGCCAGGCCAGGCCCTTGGCCGCCGCCACGCCGATGCGCAATCCAGTAAAGGAACCAGGTCCCGCCGCCACGGCGATGACGTCCATCTCCTCCAGAGTGAGGCCGCAGTTCTTCAGCAGGTCGCCGCACATAGGCAGGAGGGTCCGGCTGTGGGTGAGTCCGCTGTGCTGGAAGGACTGTGCAATCAGCTCCTCCTCCTCGCACACTGCCACGGAGCACGCCACGGCGGAGGACTCCAATGCCAAAATCTTCAATCTGATTTCCCTCCTCCGATGGTAATGATCCGCTGGTCATCGCCCTCGCCCCGGCGGATGTCCACCCGGAGGCAGTCGTCGTCCAGGGCGTCGGAAACGTTTTCGCTCCACTCCACAGCGCACACGCCCCCCCGGGCCAGGTAGTCCTCCCAGCCGATGTCAAAGAGCTCATCGGCGCTGCCCAGGCGGTACATGTCGAAGTGGAACAGCGGGAGCCGGCCCCCCCCATATTCGTTGACAATGGTGAAGGTAGGGCTGGTCACCCGCTCCCGCACCCCCAGGCCCCGGGCCAGACCCCGGACAAAGGCGGTCTTCCCCGCCCCCAGGTCGCCGGTGAAAGCGATGACGGTCCCCGGCTCCAGCTGCCCGGCCAGTGCCTCTCCCAGCGCCTCGGTCTCCTCCGGGCTGTTGGTCACATGCTC
This sequence comes from uncultured Intestinimonas sp., assembly GCF_944387245.1. Classification (GTDB taxonomy): domain Bacteria; phylum Bacillota; class Clostridia; order Oscillospirales; family Oscillospiraceae; genus Intestinimonas. The sequence goes on from NZ_CALXEE010000013.1 coordinate 32,369, forward strand.
CAATGGATCTCCCTCCTCTCCTCCGGTTCCGTATACCCGCAATGATATCCGGTTGATTATAGCACAAAAAAGCACCGGTGTAAAACCTGTTTACGAAATCTGTCCGGAGTGGTACAATAAGACGATTACCTTTCCATTTTCCCGCCGTCTCCCGGGCCAGACGCCCGGAGACATTGAAAAGGAGTGTTCACAGCCCGTGTGGCTTACCGACTGGGTCAAAGAATTTTTCCGCAAGGCGGACATGGTCCTCCTTGCGCTCATCGTGGCCGCCTCCCTCTTCGGAGTGGTCCTCATCTACAGCGCCACCCGCTATCTGGGACAGGACGGCATCCGTTACGTCCCCATTCAGATCATCTCCATCCTTCTGGGTGTGGTGGCCTACTTCATCATGTCCTTTGTGGACGTGGAGCTCTTCACCGAAAAGAGCTGGAAGTGGATGCTCGGCTTCAACGTCTTTATCATCCTCCTGCTCAAAACCCCCTTCGGTGTAGGTGCTGAGACCACCGGCAACAACTCCTGGCTGGCTTTTCCCTTCCTGCCGGTGAACATCCAGCCCGCTGAGGTGGCCAAGGTCTTCTTCGTCCTCCTGCTGGCCCTCCAGTGCCGCAAGCTCCAGGACTGGGGCATCAGCCGCTTCAGCTCCGTGGTCCAGTTGGCGGGCCACACCCTCTTCATGGCGGGGCTCATCGCCGTCATTTCCGGGGATTTCGGCATGTCCCTGGTCTACCTGGGGCTCTTCGTCATCATGGCCTGGACCGCCGGCGTGAAAAAGCGCTGGTTCCTCCTGGGCCTGGCCGGCTCCGCCGGAGGCATGGCCCTGGTCTGGTCTCACCTCCCCTCCTATATCCAGGAACGTTTTACCGTGGTCATCGACCACATCACCGGCAACCCTGAGACCCTCTACCAGCAGACCCAGGACAGAGGCTGGCAGCAGACCCGCAGCGTGCTTGCCATCGGCAGCGGCGGCGTCTTCGGCCAGGGCTACCTCCAGGGCACCCAGACCCAGAGCACCTCTGAGGGGACCCTCCCCGCCCGCTACACCGACGAGATCTTTGCCGTGTGCGGCGAGGAGCTGGGACTCATCGGCTGCGTGGCGGTGATGCTCCTCCTCACCGCCATCATCCTGCGCTGCATCTGGGTGGCCCGGCGGGCCAGCAGCCCCATGTCGGCCTATATCGCCATGGGCTATGCCGCCATGCTTCTCCTCCAGACCGGTATCAACATCGGCATGTGCCTCTACGTCTTCCCAGTGGTGGGCCTCACCCTCCCCTTCTTCAGCTACGGCGGCTCCTCCATTATCACCCTCTACGCCTGTATGGGCATCGTCTCCGGCATCAAGATGCGCTCCCTGCCCAGCTGGCTCCGGGACCGCAGTCAGCTAGAGTGAGAAAAAGGGCCTTTCTTCCTGCCGGGCTGGAATAATCTCACGGCAAGCGTCCAAACTAAGACCACACCCTGACCCTGTGTCATTGAAGGAGGTCTTCGTTTTGAACTGTCCCCGTTCCCTGCGCCGGGGGGTGCTGCTGCTCCTGATGGCCACCCTCTCCGTGCTCATGGTCCTACCCGTCTCCGCCCAGCTGCTCAGCCCGGAGGCGGAGGGCCCCACCGTGGCCACCTTTGCCAAAAACGGCACCCCCCAGGAGGTCTTTACCTTCTCCGCCGACGATTTTCTGGTGGAGAACAGCGAGGAGGCCCTGGACTCCATCGTGCTCACCTCCCTGCCCGACTCCAACGCCGGTGTGCTCACCTTGGGCGGCATCGATTTAGCCGTGGGTGAGGCCGTGGCCATGGAGGCCGTCTCCGGCATGGCCTTCACCCCCAACGCCTCACCCACCGCCGCCACCACCAGCTTTTCCTTCACTCCTGTCTTTGCCGATGGCTCCGCCGGTGAGGATGTGACGGTGGACCTCTACCTGCTCACTGCCGAGAACGCCGCCCCCATCGCCCAGGACCTGGAGCTGAGCACCTATAAGAACGTGGCCGCTCAGGGCCAGTTCTCCGCCGTGGACCCGGAGGGCGACCTGCTCACCTTCCGCCTGGTGGACAAGCCTGCACGGGGCGCCGTCACCCTGCCGGAGGACGGCTCTGCCACCTTCACCTATACCCCATATGAGAATAAGACCGGCAAGGACTCCTTCACCTACGTGGCGGTGGACGCCGTGGGCAACACCTCCGAACCCGCCACCGTGAAGGTGAAGATTGAGAAGGCCAACACCAAGGTGACCTATGCCGACATGGACGGGGTGAGCGCCTACCGCTCCGCCCTGCGGCTGGCCGAGGAGGGGGTCCTCATCGGCGAGTGTGTGGGCGGCACCTATTTCTTCCAGCCCGACCTGCCCGTGAGCCGGGAGGAATTCGTGACCCTTGCCATGCACACCATGGATCTGGAGGCCCTGGAGGGGGTCACCCGCACCGGCTTTGCCGACGATGACACAATCCCCACCTGGGCCAAGGGCTATGTGTCCTCCGCCCTGAAGTCGGGCTACGTCCAGGGCGTGGTCAGCGCCGACGGTGTGGTCTTTGACCCGGAGCGCACTATCACCCGGGCGGAGGCTGTCGTGCTTCTGGACCGGATGCTCCAGGTCACCGATGCCGCCGTCACCACCATGTACACCGACTACGACGTGGCTCCCGCCTGGGCCTGCCAGGCGGCGGTGAATCTGGAGACCGCCGGGGTCCTCCAGACCAACGCCGACGGTGCCCTCGCCCTCTCCGACCCCCTGACCCGGGCCGACGCCGCCGACCTGCTCTGCGGCGCCCTGGACGTGCTGGAGAGCCGTGAGGACCAGGGCTGGTCCCTGTGGTGATTGATTTCCCCTCTTGACAAGTGCCCTCTTTCGGGCTATGATATGGCCTGCAAGGCGGCCCTGAAGGGCTGCCCCGGGGAATGAAGTGCTCCCCTGGCCACGGCCTGAACCGCTGAAAAGCTGATGACTTCTGCAATTTCTTTGCAGGAGCATCAGCTTTTTTTGCGCTCCTGCGCCACAAACGAAGGAGGAACCTCACCATGCTCACCAGTCTCGCCCTCATTTTCCTCGTCGGCATGACCCTGGGCTGGGTCTTCAGCCGGCTCCGGCTGCCCAGCCTCCTGGGAATGCTGCTCACCGGTATCCTGCTTGGCCCCTATGTCCTCGATCTGCTGGACGACTCCATCCTGGGCATCTCCGCCGATCTCAGGCAGCTGGCCCTCATCATCATCCTCACTCGGGCCGGCCTCTCCCTACAGGTGGACGACCTCAAACGGGTGGGCCGCCCCGCCGTCCTTATGTGCTTCGTCCCCGCCTGCTTCGAGGTGGCGGGCATGCTTCTGCTGGCCCCCGCCCTTCTGGACATCTCCCTGCTGGACGCCGCCATCATGGGGGCCGTGGTGGCCGCCGTCTCCCCCGCCGTGGTGGTCCCCCGGATGCTCAAGCTCATGGAGGAGGGCTATGGCATCGACCACAGCATCCCCCAGCTCATCCTGGCCGGGGCGTCGGTGGATGACGTCTTTGTCATCGTCCTCTTCACCTCCTTCACCGGCCTCGCCCAGGGAGGCACCCTCTCCCCTGCCACCTTCCTCCAGGTGCCCGTCTCGGTGGTCACTGGCCTGGCCTTCGGCGCCGTGGCCGGGGTCCTCTTCGGCGCCTTCTACCGCCGGTTCCACGTCCGGGACTCCGCCAAGGTGGTGGTCCTCCTCAGCCTCTCCTTCCTCTTCGTGGCCCTGGAGAACGCCATCAAAGGCACCATCCCCTTCTCCGGCCTGCTGGCCGTCATGAGCTGCGGCATCGCCCTCCAGCGGACCCGGCCCGAAGTGGCCCAGCGCCTGGCCGCCAAGTACTCCAAGCTGTGGGTGGCCTCCGAGATTCTTCTTTTTGTGCTGGTGGGCGCCACTGTGGACATCTCCTACGCCCGCTCCGCCGGCGCCACCGCCTTAGTCGTCATCCTGGGCTGCCTGGTCTTCCGCATGGTGGGGGTTTTCGTCTGCCTGCTGGGCACCGGCCTCCCCCTTCGGGAGCGGCTCTTCTCCATGATCGCCTACACCCCCAAGGCCACCGTCCAGGCCGCCATCGGCTCGGTGCCTCTAGCCATGGGCCTGCCCTGCGGACAGATCGTGCTGACGGTGGCCGTGCTGGCCATCCTGGTCACCGCCCCCCTGGGGGCCTTCGGCATCGACATGACCTACCGGCGGCTCCTTACAAAACATACCCCCGTTGTATAAGGAAAGGGCGCGTTGCAAAATGAAGCCATAAAAATGAGCGAGGTTTGGAGCCCGAAAAGGGTTTCCAAACCTCGCTCGTTG
>NZ_CALXEE010000014.1 GCF_944387245.1 uncultured Intestinimonas sp.
TATTCTCTATTCCGGCAAAGTTTTAATGTGCCCTCCGCTGATTTTATATCTTGGCAGCACTCTGTCATCCAATCCCCTATAGATCTTTGGGACAAAGATCTATAGGGGATTTTTTATCAAAATTACCACGATTATGCTCATTCACCTTACAGCGTATGGTGAAAAAGGAGGTTTTGATTTCCCTGGCATTTATTCTGTTGACAAACTAATAGTATTAGTTTTAGAATGACTAATGCCGTTAGTTTTAAAGGAGGGTCTATACTATGGGTACCAAGGGCCTATCAAAAGAGCTGATTGTGGCGGAGGCCATTGCCTGTATCGAGAGTACCGGGCAACCAGGTGTGTCACTCCATGAACTGGCCAGAAGGCTGGGGGTGAAAACACCGTCCTTATATAACCACATTAAAAATACAAAAGAGTTGCAATATGAGGTCTTTCGGCACGCCATCGAAAAATTTGTAGTGAATCAAAAGGCGGCCACATTGGACAAACGAAAGGATGATGCGGTAAAGGCCTTTGCAGAGGCATACCACACTTTTGCGGTAGAAAATAAGGGATTGTATCGGCTTATCATGTCCATTCCGTCAGAGGATGACGACCGAGCGAAGGAACTGGCAATTCCGCTCTTGGAAACTGTCGTTGAGATCTTGTCGGATTATGGGCTGTTAGAGGAGACCATCGCCCACTGGCAGCGTGTCTTCCGTGCCATTTTACACGGGTTCATCTCCGAGGAGGAACTGGGGTATTTCTACTATTATCGATCTATCGATCTGCGGAAAAGCCGTGAGATTGCAGTGCAGTGTTTCCTGGATGGATTGCATGCGGAGATCGAAAAGGATACAGAAATGAGATTGGGAGAGAGTGGACAATGACAAAGAACAACGAACTGTTTACAACCATGCCGGTTGGGAAGGCCGTGGCCAAGCTTGCTGTTCCCACGGTCGTCAGTCAGATCATCGTCATCCTTTATAGTCTGGCAGACACCTTCTTTATCGGCCAGATCGGTGATCCCAACCAGATCGCAGCCCTTTCCATCACGTTTCCCATCTATACGCTCCTGACTGCTGTGGCCAATCTCTTCGGCATCGGCGCCAACAGCATCATCGCCAGAAGCATGGGTCAAAACGATGAGCTGACCGCAAAGAAGGCATCCTCATTCTCCTTCTGGGCGGGACTCGCCGTGACTTTGGTACTGTCTGTCCTGCTGGCAATCTTTATGCAGCCGGTTCTGCTGTTCTTCGGCGCAGATGAATTTACCCTGGGCTTTACCACGGACTATCTGTTCTGGGTCTTTGTCATTGGCGGGATCCCGACGGTAGCGGGGCTGGTTCTGGGGCATCTGGTCCGTGCGGTGGGAAAGACGAAGGAGGCCGGTATCGGTCTGACCATTGGCGGCGTCATGAATATCATCCTTGACCCCATCTTTATTTTTGTCTTCCACATGGATGTGGCCGGTGCAGCTGTCGCCACCATGCTTTCCAACGCTATCTCTATGGTGTATTTCTTCGTTGTGCTTGCAAAGATGAGAAAGTCGACCGTTCTTACCCTTTCGCCGAAATACTTCTTACTGGAGAAGAAGGTGGCCTGGGGGACGCTGTCGGTTGGATTCCCCGCCGCTATTTCGGTACTTCTGGTCTCTGTTTCCATCTCGCTTTTGAACGGCCTGCTGCTGAAGCATGAGAATGGCAACATTCTTTCCGCAGCCTACGGCGTGACGTCTAAGTGCGGAACCATCGCGCTTCACATCAGTATCGGCATCGCCCAGGGTGTTATGCCCCTGATTGGATACAGCTATGGCGCTAAGGACCACAAGCGGGTCCATGCGGTGTGTCGTCTCTCCTTCATCATCCTGTTCATTTTCTCCATTGTGTTCCTCGCCATTGTGCAGCTAATTCCGGACACCATCGTTCGGCTATTTATTGACCATGAGGAGACCATCGCCGTAGGCGGTGCGTTCATGCGCCGGTGGTCCTGGTGTGTGATCGGCATGAGCCTGTTCAACATGTATAACTCTATCTTCCAGGCTGTGGGCAAGTGGAAGACATCGCTGCTGCTGGCGGTGCTGCGACTGGGGGTCATCTTCTCCGTTCTCTGCATCGTTCTCGACCATTTCTTCGGTGTCAGCGGCCTGATGTGGGTACAGGCGATCACCGATACACTGTCCTGCCTGATCGCTATGGGCCTGTACAGCCGCTTCAAGAAGTCCCTCATGAAGGAGCTCGCCGTGACGCCGGAAGTTGCTGCCGCGCCGGTTACCTCCAACCGGGTCATTACCATCAGCCGGGAGTTCGGCAGCGGCGGCAGGACCATCGGCAAGGAGGTTGCAGCCAAGCTTGGTATTCCTTGCTACGACAGCGAACTCATTGAGAAGATCGCCGCGGAGAGCGGACTTGCAAAAGAGTACATCGAAAAGCATGGCGAATACGCTGCGTCTGACAGCCTGTATGAGAACGCCGTAGCCGGCAGAGGGCGTGACGGTCAGTCTGACTCGGACAAGATGTGGCTGGCACAGGAAAAAGTAGTGACCGACCTGGCGGAGAAGGAGTCCTGTGTTATCGTAGGCCGTTGTGCCGACTATATCCTGCGGGATACCGCCGACTGCCTGACAGTCTTTATCCATGCGTCGGATGAGAAGCGTGCTGAGCGCATCGTATCGGTATACGGCCAGCGTGAGGAGTCGCCTGCCCAACGCCTGCATGATAAGGACAAAAAGCGCAAAGCTTATTATGAACTCTATACCGGTACCTGCTGGGGACAGGCGGACAATTACGCTCTGTGTCTGGACAGCGGTAAGATCGGTATCGACGGATGCGTCGAAATGATCGCACAGCTCTATCAGCACTCCTAATAGCTGTGCTTTGGGAGAGAAAGAAACGATGGGAAACGGTCGGGAGCCAGAATGGCTCCCGGCCGTTTCCTGTTTCTCGTCACCGTGCTCTATGCACATGGTTGACCGCAGAGATATGAACAGGGTAAAATAAAAGAAATATGTACCCTGCTGGAGTGGTCTGGCAGGGGAGGGGAGGATGAACATGTGTGACCTGCTGTCAGGGCTAAACGATGCCCAGAGAGAGGCAGTCACCTCCACAGAAGGGGTAATCCGGGTCATCGCCGGGGCTGGCTCCGGAAAGACCCGGGCGCTGTCCCACCGTTTTGCCTTTTTGGTGGAGGAGGTGGGTATCCTGCCAGGCAATATTCTCTGTGTCACCTTCACCAACAAGTCTGCCGCCGAGATGCGCCAGCGCATCCACGCTCTTACCGGAGATAACGACACCGGCTACATCAATACCTTCCACGGTTTCTGTGTCTCCGTCCTCCAGGAGGACAGCAGTGCCGTGGGCTATCCCAAGCGATTTCTGGTTCTGGACAACGCGGATATTGACGCTATGCTCCAAATCATCTATGAGGAGCGGGGGCTCTCCCTGCGGGACATGACCTTCCAGAAGGCCAGAGACATGATCGAAATGCGTAAGCTTTTTAAAGAGCCTGACTATTACCAGGAGATGATTGCGCTCTCTCTGGAGGGCCTCCGGCAGAAGTACTCGGACGCGGTGCGGGCAGAGGACATAATTTTCTATGGATATCTCTATCAGGAGAAAAAATGCTTCGGCCTGGACTACAACGACCTTATCAAATTTACCCTGTACATCCTTGCACAGCGCCCGGATCTGAGGGAGAAGTGGCAGCAGCGGCTGGAATACATCATGATCGACGAGTTCCAGGATATCGACCTGCTCCAGTACCAGCTGATGGAGGTCCTCTGCGGATACCATAAAAACCTCTTCGTAGTGGGGGACCCGGATCAGACCATCTACTCCTGGAGAGGCGCCGATATCCGTTACCTCCTGGAGTTGGACAAAGCTTTCCCCGGGACCCGGACCATTCTGATGATGGAGAATTATCGCTCCACGCCGGAGATTCTGGCGGCGGCCAATTCCCTCATTGCCAAGAACCAGTACCGGCTTGAAAAAGACCTCATTCCCACCCTGCCCCCCGGCGAGCCCGTCCATTGTCACCTGGCAGACACCCAGGAAGGAGAGGCCAAGTGGATGGCGCAGCAGATGCTGGATCTTCACGAGCGGGGTGTTCAGTGGCGGGAGATGGCTGTGCTCTATCGTGCGCACTATGTCTCACGTTCGGTGGAGGAGACCTTTCTTCATGCCCGGATTCCCTACATGATCTACAGCGGGGTGCCGTTTTATGGGCGCATGGAGATCAAGGACGCTCTGGCCTACCTGCGCATACTGATCTACCGGGACGATCTCTCCTTTCTTCGGGTGGCCAATGTCCCCAAGCGAAACCTGGGGAAACGCCGCATGGCCGCCCTCCGGGACTATGCCGCCCGGCACGACTGTTCCCTGTACCAGGCACTCCAGGACAATGTGGAGGAGGATATTTTCCGAAATACCAAGGGCCGGCAGTTTCTCTCCCTGGTGGAAAACCTTTCTGTTCAGGCGGAAGAACGGCCGGTTTCCGAAGTGCTCACTGCCGTGCTCCAGGAAAGTGGCTATGAGCGGATGCTCCGCACGGAGGGCAGCCAGGAGCGGTTGGACAATTTAGCTGAGCTCAAACAATCCATCTACGAGTACGAGACCACCTGTGGGGAGGAGGCCACACTGGAGCACTACCTGACCCACGTGGCGCTCCTGACTAACAGTGACACCGAAGAGCACAGGGATCGGGTCCGGCTGATGACGGTGCATGCCGCCAAAGGTCTGGAATTTCCATACGTATTCCTCTGCGGGATGAGCGAGGGTATTTTTCCCTCACGGAAGGTGCGTACCCTTCAGGCCATGGAGGAGGAGCGGCGGCTGGCCTTTGTTGCCCTGACCCGGGCCGAAAAAGGCCTTTTCCTCTCTGCCTCTGGTGGTCGAAACTTTGATGGAGCCCCACGGTACCCCTCTCGTTTCCTATTGGACATAGATACTGATTTGCTGGATCGTACCGGGGATTTCAGTGAGCGTCTCATTCAGGAGGCACGGGCTGCCATAGAGAGCAGTCAGCGCTATCTGCCTGAAAATGATGAGCAGACTACGTTGATGCCGGGACAACGGGTGAGGCACTCGGTCTTTGGTATGGGGACTGTGCTGGATGTGGATCTGGAAAAGTCAGCCCACGTGATCCAGTTTGACGATTTGCCTACTCCCAGGAGCATCTCCTTTAAAGCGAAGTTAGAACGGCTCTGAGACAAAAGAAAACTTTTCCGTTCGTCCTATTGCAGAGTATGAGCTGGATATGGTACGATAAACAAAATTGAACATGGGAGGTACTGCAATGAAGCAGGACATGATCCTTGTACTGGACCTGGGCAGCGAGGAAAATCCCCGTCTGGCCAGAGAGATCCGTGCCCTTGGCGTTTACAGCGAGATCCATCCTCACGACATTACTCTGGAAGAGCTCAAGGCTCTCCCCAATGTGAAGGGCATTATTCTCAACGGCGGTCCTAACCGGGTGGTGGATGGCGTCGAGATCGACGTCTCCAAGGACATCTATAATTATGATGTTCCCGTGCTCCTGGCTGACCACAAAGGGGACAAGCCCTGGCCCGCAGATCCCGCCGAGCGGAAGGAGGCTCTTTCCAACTTTGTCTTTGGACTGTGCGGTGCTCAGGCCAACTGGAACATGGACAACTTCATTGCTGACCAGGTGGAGCTCATCCGGGAGCAGGTGGGGGACAAAAAGGTCCTCCTGGCCCTCTCCGGCGGCGTGGACTCCTCCGTGGTGGCCGCCCTGCTCATCAAGGCCATCGGCAAGCAGCTCACCTGCGTCCATGTGAACCATGGCCTCCTGCGCAAGGGCGAGCCCGAGCAGGTGGTGGAGGTTTTCCGTCATCAGATGGATGCCAACCTGATCTACGTGGACGCCGTGGACCGTTTCCTGGATAAGCTGGCCGGGGTGGCCGACCCCGAGCAGAAACGAAAGATCATCGGTGCTGAGTTTATCCGCGTCTTCGAGGAGGAGGCCCGGAAGTTGGACGGCATCGAGTTCCTGGGTCAGGGCACCATCTATCCCGACATCATCGAGTCCGGCACCAAGACGGTGAAGGCGGTCAAGTCCCACCACAATGTGGGCGGTCTCCCTGAGGATCTGGACTTCCAACTGGTGGAGCCTCTGAAGATGCTTTTCAAGGACGAGGTCCGTGCCTGCGGCAAGGCCCTGGGTCTGCCCGACGGCATGGTTTACCGGCAGCCCTTCCCTGGTCCCGGCCTGGGCGTCCGCTGCCTGGGCGCCATCACCCGGGACCGTCTGGAAGCCGTCCGGGAATCCGATGCCATCCTGCGGGAGGAGTTCGCCAAAAACGGCCTGGAGGGGAAGGTGTGGCAGTACTTCACCGTGGTCCCCGACTTCAAGTCTGTGGGTGTGAAGGACGGAAAGCGTACCTTTGACTGGCCGGTGATCCTCCGGGCGGTGAACACGGTGGACGCTATGACCGCAACCGTGGAAGACGTGCCCTTTGCGCTCCTCCAGAAGATCACGGCGCGCATCACTGCCGAAGTCAAAGGGGTCAATCGCGTCCTCTATGACCTGACGCCGAAGCCCTGCGGCACCATCGAATGGGAGTGAGTTAATCAAAGCCGGCAAAGCATTACGTATAGTGCTTTGCGGGCTTTTGCCTGCTAGATAAATAAGGTGAACGAAAAATATGATTCCACAGGCTTTCTGTGTTTATAAATAGATACTAAAACTGAAAAGGGGTTGTTCATTATGACAATGAAAGATATTCGAAACTATACAAGTTGGAGGGTGGCTCTAAGTTAACCCTCCTAGTGATGGAGGATAGCTATGAGTAAAATTACTTTAAAGAAAATCGATGCATCAAATTTCATTGATTGCTTCCACTTAGAACTTGCGGTGGGACAAGAGAAGTACGTTTCAAGTCCGATTCGCAGTCTCGCACAAGCGTATGTCTATTACAACCAATGCGTGCCATTTGGCATATATGCAGAAGATAAAATGGTTGGATATGTAATGGTCATCTATGATTATGATGAAGAAGTATATAATATTTGGCACATGATGATGGATCGCACTTTTCAGGGGAAGGGGTACGGGAAAGGTGCATTGCAGGAAGTGCTCAAATACATTGCCTCAAAACCTTTTGGGAGTTCAAAAACCGTTTTAATTACCTGTAATCCCCAAAATGAAGTGGCATATAGACTATATCGCCAAATTGGATTTACCGAAACCGGCAGAAGCGATGATGACGAACTGGAATTGGGCATAACCCTGGCAAATGCGCTCCCATATCATTAAATTTGTCGAGCGGTCCGGCCTGTATGACCGGACCGCTCCCTTCTATGTATTGTAAAAACAGTGGTATTCTGTTATAATGGCATCTGTTGTCAATGAAAATAGGACCGGATATCCAGTTCCGGTCGGAAGAATAGGAGTTTTTGCGTGTTCGAAGTCATCAAAACCGAAGGCCGTGCCCGGCGTGGCCAGTTTTCCTGTGCCCACGGCGGAATGGTTCAGACCCCGGTCTTTATGAACGTGGGGACCCAGGGGGCCATCAAAGGCGCGGTCTCTGCCCATGATCTCAAGGAGATCGGCTGCCAGATCGAGCTCTCCAACACCTATCACCTCCACCTGCGCCCCGGCGACGACGTAGTGCGGCAGATGGGCGGCCTGCACAAGTTTATGGACTGGGATGGTCCCATTCTCACAGACTCCGGCGGCTTCCAGGTCTTTTCCCTCTCCGGGTTGCGGAAGATCACCGAGGAGGGTGTCACCTTCGCCTCCCACATCGACGGCCGGCGCATCTTCATGGGTCCGGAGGAGTCCATGCGCATCCAGTCCAATCTGGGCTCTGACATCGCCATGGCCTTCGATGAGTGCATTGAAAACCCTGCCACATATGAGTACGTAAAACCCTCCTGTGAGCGCACTCTTCGTTGGCTGGAGCGATGCAAGGCTGAGCACGACCGGCTCAATGCTCTGCCGGGCACTGTGAATCCTCATCAGATGCTCTTCGGTATCAACCAGGGCGGCACCTATCCCGACCTGCGGATCTGGCACATGAAGGAGATCGCCAAGCTGGACTGCGACGGCTATGCCATCGGCGGCCTGGCAGTGGGTGAGCCTACTCAGACCATGTACGACATCATTGAGGCGGTGGAGCCCTATATGCCGGCGGACAAGCCCCGGTATCTCATGGGCGTGGGCACGCCCTCCAACATCATCGAGGGCGTGGCCCGTGGTGTGGATTTCTTTGACTGCGTCATGCCTGCCAGAAACGCCCGCCATGCCAAACTCTTCACTTGGGACGGTGCCCTCAACATCAAAAACGAGAAGTACAAGCTGGATGATCGCCCCATCGATCCAACCTGTAATTGTCCCACCTGCCGCTCTTTCTCCCGGTCCTATGTGCGTCACCTCTTTGTGGCGGGGGAGATGCTGGGCATGCGCTTGGCGGTGCTCCATAACCTTTGGTTCTACAATGAGCTGACCCGCCGTATCCGGGAAGCCCTGGACCAGGGCTGCTTTGCAGACTTCCGGGCTGAGTATAGCACCAGACTGGAACAGAGAGTATAAATTTTACAAAAGACTTGTCAAAAACGGCGGTTGACTGTATAATATATGAAGCTGTCCAAGCATAGCCTGAAACGAAGCAGGAATCAATCATTTGGAGGTAATGTCTTTTGGAATGGATGTCTACGATCGGTATGCTGGTGGTCATGCTGGCCATCTTCTATTTCTTGCTGATCCGGCCTGAGAACAAGAAGAAAAAAGAGCTGGCAAAGATGCGCAGTGAGCTGACCATCGGAGATGAGGTCACCACCATCGGCGGCATCATCGGTACCATTTGCGCGGTCAAGGAAGAGAGCATCGTTATTGAGACCAGCGCCGACCGGGTCCGGGTGGAGTTCGCCAAGTGGGCTATCTCTACCAAGGGCGCACAGACCATTGAGACCACCAAGTGAGTTAACTCCATAGCATGACAAGCACCCTCTCCGCATAGTCTTCATCAGAAGCAATGCGAGGAGGGTGTTTTTATGCGCAAAGCAGGGGAGGAGCAGGGCGTCAGATGGCTCCAGGTCATGACTGCCGTACTGCTTGGCGGTCTATTGTCCCTGGCAGTGTGTTTAGCAGTTCTTCTGCTCTGTTCGATCGGCATATCCAAAGGCTGGCTGGGGGAGACCTCCATGGATAAGCTGGCTATCGTCGCCTGTGTGCTGGGCGGGTTTTCCGGCGGTGTCCTGACGGTAAAACGCTGCGGCAGCCGGGCGCTTCTGTCCGGGCTGGCCGCAGGCGGTGCCTTTTTTCTTTTACTCCTCGCGGGGGGGCTGCTGTTCTTTGCCGACACAGTATCCATAGATCAGGGGGGGCTGGGACTTCTGTCCGGCTGTCTGTGCGGCGGAGCCGCCGCTGGTCTCCTGTGCGCCGGTCCGAAAAAGAAGCGACGCAGAAGGTGAAGCAGGGAAGAGTGGAGGATGACACAATTGGACGGAGTGTCAACCCTTGTGTGGGGGTCTATTGTTTGAGTGGGAACTGTGATTACACTTTGTATAGAACATAGCCCGTTTCGAAGATATACCAGATGTAAACGCTATATATAGATATAAATAGACGTAATTAATCTATATATAGCGTTATCTGAAGGCAAGGAAGGGCATCTACGTTACCCACCATCCATTTGTTTACATAATATGTTTTACATAACGTGTTGTCATAATTAACAAAAATGAAAAAATATCCTGTCAAGTCATTGCAATGTGATGCGATGGAGTTTATAGTAATGTCTGTCGAAGGGACCGGGTGACGGTCCCTTTGTCAGGCATTTTTTAGAAACAATAATAACAATGAGGAGGCCAACGACATGGCCGGATTTGAAAATAAGGTGTTGGGCTTCATTGGCGCCGGGAATATGAACGGCGCTATCCTGCGTGGCGTTTTGGGGCAGGGGCTTGTGATGCCGAATCAGGTATGGCTCTCCAACCGGCATGCAGAAAAGCTGGAGCCCTTTGCTGCTGAAGGGGTCTGCACTACCACGGACAATGCACAGGTGGCCGCGCAGGCCGATCTCATCGTTCTGGGCGTGAAGCCGCAGATGTTCCCGGATGTCTTGCCGGAGCTGGCCGGTCTCACCGCCGGAAAGTGTGTGGTCTCTATTGCCGCTGGCATCTCTTCTGACGCACTGCGAAGGGCTCTGCCCGGTGCTTTGGTGGTTCGTGCCATGCCAAATACCCCCTTGATGGTGGGTGTGGGTGCCACAGCGGTAGCCCGGGCAGAGGATGTGCCGGCCGAGATGTTCCAGTCGGTCCTGAGCCTCTTTTCCGCCGCTGGTGCTGTGGCGGTCATCAAAGAGGAGCAGATGGATGACATCATCAACGTCAACGGCTCTTCACCGGCCTGGTTCTTCCGTATGGCCGACGTGATGGTCCGTCGGGCGGTCTCCGTGGGCATCGATGCCCAGACAGCCCTGACGCTCACAGCGAAAACCATGGAGGGGTCTGCCCGGCTGCTCCTGGAGTCCGGAAAGACTCCGGAAGAGCTGTGCCGCCAGGTGTGCTCCCCTGGTGGGACCACGCTGGCCTCTCTCTCTGCTTTTGAGGAACGGGATTTCGACGGTCTGATGCTGGATGCCATGGACCGCTGTACCCGGCGCTCAAAAGAGCTCGGAAAATAACCCTCCTATTTGATACGCTTGTCTCATATGCTCTCTAAGGGGTGAGGGCATTGAGAAAGCGAATCGTCGGGTTTTGGGATATGCCGCCGGGCGGGATCACACCGGCTCTGTCAGTATTGTCTGTGGCGTTTGCTATCGGGGCACTGGTGGGGCTTTTCCTGGCAGCGCAGGTAGGAGGAGAAGGGCAGGAGAGTCTGAGCGCCTATCTGCAGGCTTACCTGGCAGCGGCCAAGACCGGAAATGCCACCCCGCCGGAACCGGCGGCCGCCATTTGGGAGGCAGTCCGCTGGCCGCTGCTCACCTTGTTGCTCAGCTTTACCGCCCTGGGTGCGGTGGGAATACCGGCTATTTTCGCGGTGCGCGGGTTTCTTCTCTCCTTTGCGGTGTCTTCTTTTGTGCGTATCTTTGGCGGCGCCGGTGCCATTTTGGCCTTTTTTGCGTTCGGTTTTACAGGACTCATTTCTATGCCCGCACTGTTTCTGCTGGGCGTTCAGGGATTGCTCTCTGCCATGGAATTGGCCGGACGGATTCTGGTGGGCGGAAAGAGTCCACCGTCCTTACCGGGGCGGATTTTTTGGGTGCGCAGCGGGCTGTGTGCCGCTGCCCTGGCGCTCTCCGCCGCATTGGAATGCTGGGCGGTGCCGGCCTTATTGGCCTCCGTGGCAGAGCTCTTTTGATTTTACATTTTGAGAGAAGGTAGGAGATCGGATGGATGAGATCAATGGCTATGAGGCCTATCTCAGGACAGAAAAAAAGGCCTCCGAAAACACTCTGAGCTCCTATCTGAGGGACGTGCGGCAGTTCGCGGAATACTGTGCCCAGGAGGGACTCACGCTCACCCACGTGAACCAGCCGGATGTGGAGGAGTATGTTCGCTACCTCACCAGCCGGGGAAAGTCCGTGTCCACCGTGACCAGGGCAGCGGCGTCGCTCAAGTCCTTCTATGGTTACCTGATCCGGGCAGGGGAGGCGGCCTCCAATCCGGCCCGGGGCGTGGCGCCGGCCAGGGTGGAGCGAAAGCTGCCTCAGATCCTGACCAGCAAAGAGGTGGAGCTCTTTCTGGAGCAGCCGGAGCGAAACGATCCCAAGGGCTGTCGTGACCATGCCATGCTGGAGCTTCTTTATGCCACCGGCATCCGGGTGAGCGAACTCATCGACCTCAATGTGGATGATCTGAACCTGTCCGGTGGGTTTCTTCGCTGTGCCGGGAAGGGGAGAAGCAAGGAACGAATCATCCCTCTGTATGCCGCCGCCATCCGAGCGCTTTCCGAGTATCTGAAAAACGTGCGCCCCCAGCTCCTGGAGTCCGCTGACGAGCCGGCCCTTTTTGTGAATATGACCGGAAAGCGCATGTCCCGGCAGGGCTTTTGGAAGATTATCAAGCATTACCAGGAGAAGGCCGGTATCCAGAAGGAGATCACCCCCCACACTCTGCGTCACTCTTTCGCCGCCCACCTGCTGGAAAATGGGGCAGACCTGCGCTCCATCCAGGAGATGTTGGGACATGCCGACATCTCTTCTACCCAGATTTATGCCCAACTAGTAAATCAAAAATTGAAGGACGTGTATATCAAGGCCCACCCCCGCGCATAATATAGAACATGAGGATGCTCAGGGATCCTTTCCTTCTAAAAGACAGAGCGCCCGGACATTTGTCCGGGCGCTCTGTCTTGCCGGGGGCAGTTTTCCTGGTTGCACCGATCCACCCGCCGTGGTACAATAAAATATGTACAACCTTTGGAGGATACCATGATCATTTTAGGCATCGATCCCGGCTTTGCCATTGTCGGTTTCGGGATTCTGGAATCGGAACGCGGGCGCCAGCGGCTGGTGCGCTGCGGCGCCATCACCACGCCGGCGGGGCAGCCTCTGCCAGCCCGGCTGCTCCAGATCGAGGACGATATGGCCCAGCTCCTATCCGCTTTCCGGCCGCAGGCCATGGCGGTGGAAGAGCTTTTTTTCAACAATAACGTAACAACAGGCATCGGCGTAGCCCAGGCCCGGGGCGTCATTCTGACGGCAGCAGAGCGGGCCGGCGTCCCCATCTTTGAATATTCGCCCTCCCAGGTCAAGCAGGCGGTGGCGGGTTATGGTAAGGCGGAGAAGCGGCAGGTTATGGAGATGACCAAGCGCCTGTTGGGACTACAGGCTGTCCCAAAGCCGGATGACGCTGCCGACGCGGTGGCCATCGCCCTCTGCCACGCCCGGTCCGCCACCTCCCGGCTGGCCGCCCTGGACCCGGCCACCCCGGGTAGCGGACGGTATGCCGTGCGCAGAAGAGACTAGAACCTACATATAAGGCGGTAACACCATGTTTTACTATGTCAACGGAACCGTAGCCCATATGGCCCCCTATCTGGCTGTCATTGACTGCGGGGGGGTGGGCTACGCCTGCCGCACCACCAACAACACCCTCGCCCGGCTGAAGAAGGGTGAGAAGGCCAAGCTCTACACCTACTTGAATGTCCGGGAGGACGCCATGGAGCTCTACGGCTTCTTTTCGGAAAACGAGCTCAACTGCTTCCAACTCCTCATCGGAGTATCCGGTGTGGGGCCTAAGGCGGCCTTGTCTATTCTCTCCTCCAGCACACCCGAGACCCTGGCCATGAGCATCATCACCGGAGACGAGAAGGCCCTCACCGTGGCCCCCGGCATCGGGAAGAAAATCGCTCAGCGGGTCATCCTGGAGCTGAAGGATAAGCTGGCCAAGGGGCAGATCGCCCCTGGTGGGGAGAGCTACGGCGGCACCGGCGTCACCGTCATACCCGAGAATAAGTCCTCCGAGGCCGCCGCAGCTCTGGCAGTGCTGGGCTACTCCACAGCGGAGATCGGCGTGGCCCTCAAGGGCATAGATTTGGACGCTCTAAGTCTGGAGGAGATCATCAAACAGGCCCTCAAGAAGATGGTGAAGGGATAGGGAAGGGGGAGCCTTTGTGGCCAAACTGGAACGGCATCTCACCGGCGATTTTGACGAGCTACTGGACTACCTCCATAGAGGTATCCTCAACGGCAGCGCCTCGGCCAGCTACGAGGACGGCAGCGATTATTGTCGCTCCGACGGCCTGCGCTGTGCGGTTCGAGTCTATGAGCGGTACAGCGTGATGGGCGGCAACCGAGTAAGTCTGAATCTTACTTTGGTGGAGGACGGCGGACGCCTCTTCCTGTCCGCCATTACCTCCGGCGGCAGTCAGGCGGTTCTCTTCAAGATCAACACTCTGGGAGAAGGCGCTTTTCTGGACTGTGTGGCGGAGTTGCTGGACCAGTGGGAGGGTTAGTCTCAACTTATGACCTGTAAGTTGCGTTCTCTGTATCTCTGTGTAGAGGATATGAGCCGTGCCATTAATTTTTATGAGGCACTTTTGGAGCAGCAGGCGACACTAAGAGACCCGGTGTACAGCGTGTTCGACATCGGCGGATTCCGGCTGGGGCTTTTTGCCTACAAGACCCAGGGAGAGTTCCACGCGTATGGCTCAAATTGTCTGCCCAGCATTGAGTTTGAGACCCTGGCACAGTTGGAACGGAAGCTGTCTGGAAAGAAGATGGTTTTCCCACTGCGGCAGATCGGACCCATGTGGGTATCGGAATGTGAGGACAGCGAGGGCAATCACATTGAGCTGACTGCCCCGTTTGAATGAGGATGTGAAACTTTGAGCATTGATTTTTCTGACAGCGGTGGGTTTGAGACGGAAGCACCGCTGGTGACCACGTCCCTCACCCGGGACGACGAAAATGAGGGGTCCCTGCGCCCCAAGACTTTGCGGGAGTACATCGGTCAAGAGAAGGCCAAGGACAATCTGGAGGTCTTTATCCAGGCGGCCAAGATGCGCAATGAGCCATTGGACCATGTGCTGCTCCACGGCCCGCCGGGCCTGGGCAAGACCACCCTCAGCGGCATCATCGCCAACGAGATGGGGGTCAACATCCGCATCACCTCCGGTCCCGCCATCGAGAAACCCGGCGACCTGGCCGCCCTTCTTACCAACCTGGCGGAGAACGATATCCTTTTTGTGGATGAGATCCACCGGCTCAATCGCTCGGTGGAGGAGATCCTGTACCCCGCCATGGAAGACTTCGCCATCGACATCATCATCGGCAAGGGGCCGTCCGCCAACTCCATCCGGCTGGATCTGCCCAAATTTACTCTCATCGGCGCCACCACACGGGCGGGACAGCTCTCTGCGCCTCTTCGGGACCGGTTCGGAGTCACCTTGCGTCTGGAGCTTTACACTCCGGAGGAGCTCACCCGCATCGTCACCCGGTCGGCGGGTATCCTGGAGGTGCCCATCGAGGCGGACGGCGCCATGGAGATCGCCAAGCGCAGCCGGGGCACGCCCCGTATCGCCAACCGGATGCTGCGGCGAGTCCGGGACTTTGCCCAGGTGAAGGCGGGCGGCGTCATCACCCGTAAAGTGGCCGACGAGGCGCTCACCGCCCTGGAGGTGGACCACCTGGGCCTGGACGCCATCGACCGGAGGATGCTCCGCAGCATCATCGAGCACTACGGCGGTGGTCCGGTAGGCCTGGAGACCCTGGCCGCCACCATCAACGAGGAGGCCGTCACCCTCGAGGACGTGTATGAGCCCTACCTCATGCAGATGGGCTTCCTCACCCGGACTCCGCGGGGGCGCTGTGTCACCCGGAGAGCCTATGAGCACCTGGGGCTGTCCATCCCCGGCGGGATGGGTATGGACCAATTGACCTTTTGAGGTACGCTGTCTATGCTGTTCTGGCTGTTTTGCCTTTGCATGGACCTACTGATCCCAGCCGTGCTGCTCCTTCTGGGGCAGCGTTTTCTGACCAGGCCGCCCAAAAGTATCAACAACTTTTACGGCTACCGTACCGCTCGGTCCATGAAAAACCAAGCCACCTGGGATTTTGCCCACCGTACCTGCGGCAGACTGTGGTTCCGGCTGGGACTGATCCTGCTGCCGTTGAGCATTATCGCTATGGTACCGGTGCTGGGCAGAGAGGCCGGTACGGTGGGTCTCTGGTGTGCCGCTGTCGCACTGATACAGACGGCGGTTCTAGTATGCAGTATTTTTCCCGTAGAGCGGGCACTCAAGCGGCATTTTGACGATTTCGGAAGAAAGAGGTAATCACATATGGGTAAATTGTTTGGGACCGACGGCATCCGCGGCGTGGTCAACGCCGGACTGGACGCCACGCTGGCATATAAGGTGGGCCTGGCCACGGCCCAGGTCCTCCGGGGAGAGGAGGGGCGCAAGCCTCTGGTGGCCATTGGAAAGGACACCCGCATCTCCTCCGATTTGTTGGAGGGCGCTCTCACCGCCGGCCTGTGCTCCGCCGGCGCTGACGTACTCCATCTGGGTGTCATCCCCACACCTGCCGTGGCATGGGTAACGGTGGACCGGAAGGCCGACGCCGGCGTGGTCATCTCGGCCTCTCACAACCCCTTTGAGCACAACGGCATCAAGATCTTCAACGGCCAGGGCTTCAAGCTCTCCGACGAGCTGGAGGGCCAGATCGAGGATCTGATTCTCTCCGGCGACGTGGAGCAGATCTCCTTAAAAACCCACGACGGCATCGGTCGGGTGATCTATGCCGACGAGAGCGCCCGGAACGACTACATCAACCATCTGGTGTCCACCGTCCCGGACGGCTTTTCCGGCCTGCGCATCCTGGTGGACTGCGCCAACGGCGCCTCCTCTGCCACTGCGCCCAGCCTCTTTGACCGTTTTGACGGTCTCCACTGCGACATCATCAATGCCGACCCTGACGGCGTGAACATTAACACCAACTGTGGCTCCACACATTTGGAGGGCCTGGCCGCTATGGTAAAGGCGGGCAACTACGACTTGGGCCTGGCCTTTGACGGCGACGCCGACCGCTTCCTGGCCGTCAGTGAAGAGGGGGTGCCCATCGACGGAGACCAGATCATGGCCGCATGCGGCCGTTATCTTAAGGAGCAGGGAGCGCTGCCTGGGAACACCATCGTGGCCACCGTTATGTCCAATATCGGGCTCCACCGTTTCCTGGCGGAGAACGGCATGCAGGCAGTCTGCACCGACGTGGGCGACCGAAACGTGCTGGAGCGGATGCTCAAAGACGGTTTTGTCCTGGGCGGAGAGCAATCCGGCCACACTATCTTCCTCAAATACGCCACCACCGGCGATGGCCAGCTCACAGCCCTCCAGTTCCTGCGTATCCTCAAGGTCTCAGGACGCAAGGCCTCCGAGCTGGTGGCCGACTGTCGCCAGTACCCCCAGGTGCTGGTCAATGTGGCTGTGGCTGACAACGCCCAGAAGCAGGCCATCATGGCCTCCTCTGCGCTGAAGTCGGCCATTGGGTCGGAGGAGAAGGGCCTGGCCGGCAACGGCCGCATCCTGGTGCGCCCCTCCGGTACTGAGGCGCTGGTCCGGGTTATGGTAGAGGCCGAAACCGAGGCGACCGCTCAGGCCTGTGCCGACAGACTGGCAAATCTCATAAAAACCCTCTGATTTTATGGAAACCGCTAAAATAATCTGCATAAATACTTGACATTTGGGGTGCTTTCGCCCTATAATAGGCAAGGAGTCTTGGAATGAAATCAGCAGATACCGACCAAAATGCACTTCCGGATGAGACCTTATGTCTGCAAGCCGTTTCGGGTGACCGCGTCGCGGAGGAAATTCTTGTGATGCGCTACAACCGTTTGGTGCGAATTTGTGCTCGCCCCTATTTCCTGGCGGGCGGTGACAGCGAGGATTTGATTCAGGAGGGAATGCTGGGTCTGCTGAGTGCTATCCGGGAGTTTCTCCCTGGAAAGGGGAGTACCTTTCGGACCTATGCCGAGACCTGTATCCGAAATCGGATTCTCTCCGCCATCCGGGCGGCAGCCAGAGATAAGCACGATCCACTCAACCACTATGTCTCTTACGAAACCCCTCTTCTTGATGGGAACACCGACCGTTATCCATTCACCGCATCCCGGTCACCTCTGCAAAACCCTGAGGATATGTACATCAGCAGGGAGGAACGCCGGGAGCGTCTTGGGACGCTCAAGGGACAGCTATCCGGTTTGGAGGCAAAGATCCTGACGCTCTTTCTCCGCGGTTATTCCTATGCGGAGATCGCCGTTCAGGTGGAACGGTCCCCGAAAGCGGTGGACAACGCCGTGCAGCGCATCCGGCGCAAGGTGGCACGACACATTTCTTCCGGCGATTTCAGCGAAGGCTGAACGCAATATATCAGTCCCAGCACGATCGGTTTATTCCGGACCTGGGCAAACAGTCAAAGAGAGGGAAAAGATCATGTACGAAGACAAGACACTTGTATGCAAGGAATGCGGCCAGGAGTTCGTGTTCACCGCCGGTGAGCAGGAGTTCTACGCTGAGCGTGGTTTCCAGAACGAGCCCCAGCGCTGCAAGGCCTGCCGTGATGCCCGCAAGGCCGCTGCCCGTGGCCCCCGCGAGTACTTCACCGCTACCTGCGCTGCCTGCGGCGGCGAGGCGAAGGTTCCCTTCGAGCCCAAGTCCGATCGTCCTGTTTACTGCAGCGAGTGCTTCGCCCGTATGCGGGAGGAGCAGGGCCGCTAAATTTCATACGGCTTGAAAAAGAGACGCCCTCGCGGCGTCTCTTTTTTCTTTTACGGGAAATCGTACATTTCCTATTGAAAAATGCGGAATAATGGGGTATACTAAAGCATACCCAAATCCTAGCTTTTTGGAGGTTTATTTCTATGGCTACCATCACCAAGGATACCATCATCGGCGACATTCTGGACATTGCTCCGGAGACCGCTCCCGTGTTCCTGTCCATCGGAATGCACTGCCTGGGCTGCCCCTCTTCCCGCGGTGAGACCGTGGAGCAGGCTTGCATGGTCCATGGCGTGGATGTTGACGCTCTGCTGGAGAAGATCAACGCGCTGGTCCCTGCCGCCAACTGATGCAGCACAAAACGGAGCGGCCGCTGCCGCTCCGTTTTTCTATGCGTAAAATCGATTTAGAAAGGGGAGAAGAGGGTGCGTCCCATTGAACTGACACCCAGACTGCTTGCCCTGGCCAAACAGGTACCGGAGGGCGCCCGCTTTGCCGATATTGGCACCGATCACGCCCGGCTGCCGGTGTGGCTGCTGGAGCAGGGGATCATCCAAAACGCAATCGCCAGTGATTTGCGGGAAGGGCCACTGGAACAGGCCAGAGAGACCGCCCGCCGCCACGCCCTGACGGAGCGGCTATCCTTCCGTCTGGGGGATGGGCTTGCTCCCATCCGGGGTGAGGAAGTGGATGTGTGCGCCATCGCCGGTATGGGCGGTGAGACCATCGCCGCTATCTTGTCAGCCTGTCCCTGGGTAGCATCGCCAGGCCACACCTTTCTTCTCCAGCCCATGACCTCAGTGGAGGAGCTGCGGAGCTGGCTGTGGCGCAGTGGATTCCGTATCACCCAAGAGGTACTGGTGGGTGAGGGGAGGACCATCTATGTGGTCATTACCGCCATCCCCGGCGCTATGGTCCCGTTGACTCCTGCCGAGGAGTGGGCGGGGCGCCAGTACCGTGGCATGGAGTCGCCGCTGCGCGCATCCTACTTAGACCGTCTTACCGGCCGGGTGGCGCACATGGTGGAGGGACTGCGGAACTCCACGCGGCTGGATGATCTTGAGAAATTACCTCTGTTGGAAGAAGTTCTGACGGGGCTGAATCAAATGAAGGAGGAATGGGATAGATGGCAGCGGTAAAGGACGTATTCGAGTTTCTGGATGGTCTTGCGGCCTTTGATACCCAGATGGATTTTGACAACGCCGGTTTCCTGGTGGGCCGGAGTGACCGACAGGTCAATCGCCTGCTGGTTTCTCTGGACATCACCGAGGAGGTGGCGGAGGAGGCCGGCACTCTGGGTGCCGAGCTCATCGTCTCCCACCACCCGGTGATTTTCCATCCCGCCAGATCCATCACTGACCAGGACCCGGTGGGGCGGACCCTATTGGCCCTGACGGAGAGGGGCATAGCCGCCATCTGTGCTCACACCAATCTGGATGCCGCTGTGGGTGGTGTCAACGACGCTCTGGCCGCCCGGCTGGGTCTCAGCGATACCGTGGTGCTGGAGCCCTCCGGCACCGACCGGCAAGGCCGCCCCATCGGCATCGGTCGGGCGGGCAGCGTGGCCGCTGACGCCCCTGCCTCCACGGCGGAGTATGCCGCTTTTGTGAAGCAGGCGCTGGGGGCCAACGGCGTACGGTATGTGGACGCTGGCCGTCCGGTGCAGCGGGTGGCGGTGGGAGGCGGCGCCTGCGGTGACATGGGCCACCTGGCCTTGGCCTTGGGGTGCGATACCTTCGTTACTTCTGATGTGAAATATAATCAGTTCCTGGATGCCCGGGATATGGGCCTCAACCTCATCGACGCCGGACACTATCCCACCGAGAATGTGATCTGTCCCATCCTGGCCGATGCCCTCCGCAAGGCCTTCCCGGAGGTGGAAATCACCCTTACCAAACGGCACAGAGAGGTATTTTCTTACTGCTAGGACTTGCACAATAATTGCCTTTGTGGTACAATATTTTAGCATTTTTGAGAATTTAGAAGGGGACGAATCCAATGTCAGGACATTCCAAGTGGCATAATATTCAGAAGACCAAGGGCGCCGCCGACGCGAAGCGGTCTCAGATATTTACCAAGATCGCCCGCGAGATGATCGTGGCGGTGAAGCAGGGCGGCAGCGGCGACCCCAACAACAACTCCCGTCTGGCCACCGTCGTCGCTAAGGCCAAGGCGGCCAATATGCCCAACGACAACATCAAGCGCACCATCGAAAAGGCTCTGGGCTCCGGCAACACCGACAGCTACGAGAACGTGGTGTACGAGGGCTACGGTCCCTCCGGCGTAGCTGTTATCGTGGATGCCCTCACTGACAATCGCAACCGCACCGCTCCCGAGGTCCGTCACCTGCTGGACAAGTACGGCAAGGGCCTGGGTGCCACCGGTTGTGTGTCCTGGTCCTTTGACCGCAAAGGGGTCATTGTCATCGAGAAGGAAGACCTGGACGAGGATACGGTCATGATGGATGCCCTGGACGCCGGCGCCGACGACATGCAGGTGGAAGAGGAGACCTTTGAGATCTACACCGACCCTGACGCCTTCGGCACTGTTCTGGCCGCTCTGGAGGAGAAGGGCTACACCTTCCTGCAGGCCGCCGTGGAGATGGTCCCTCAGAACTATGTCAAGCTGGAAAATGAGGAAGACATCAAGAACATGGAAAAGCTCATTGACCTCCTGGAGGAGAACGACGATGTCCAGAACGTCTGGCACAACTGGGATCAGGACTGAACAAACACCAAAAGAGCCTGCCGATTTGGCAGGCTCTTTTCTTCTTATGGCACATATTCAAAGTGGCGGCACAGCCATTTTCCCGCTCTGCTGCCCAGGACCAACGCAATGGGCAGGGGGAGGATGACAAAGAGCAGGAAGTAAACCAGTGGATTCCAGAACGCGATAGACAACAGCGTAAAACGGTCGGACAACAGATCCACTGCGCCGTTGTAAAGACGCCAGAATAGCCAGACCGCTCCCAGCATGAGCAGCCATTCCACCCGGTCGTGCCAGACGCCCAAATCTATATGGTAGGGACGGTCGGAGTCCGGAATCGGCTGACCATTTACCTCACATTCCAGAAGAGAGGCATAACTCTCCAAGTCGTTTGCCTGAGCCGTGTCGATGTGTCTCAACCTTTCATAGGTATCGATGGCCTCTTGGAGCCGGCACCGCAGGGCGAAAGAGGCGCCGGGGGCGTTCTTTTGAAAGTCTTGCCCCATGGAGCGGATCTCATTGATGGTAAAGCCTGCCTTCCGCAGGGTCCCGACAGCCCGGAGGCGCTGCACATCCGCCTCGGAAAAATCCAGCCAGGTACAGCCGCCCCGCCGCTGGGCCTGCGGGGTCACCAGCTGTTCCTGTACATAGAACCGCACCGCCCGTTCCGTCAGTCCGGTGGCCGCACACACCTCTTTCATCTTCATGGACGACGCCTCCTTTGAGAGCAGTGTACCATCTGACGTAAGGAAAGTGTCAAGCTTATTTCTGAAAAAATCAAAAAGAGAGTCCGAAGCGCTGTGCTCCGGACTCTCATATTGCAAGCAAGCCTGTAAGCCGGGTTCTGTCCTTTAAGACAGCCATCTATCTAGACGCGCCGTTGCCAGCGCGTTCCAGCCACCTCCACGGGACGGCCGGGCCAGCCATATGTCCCTCCACGGTGTTGCTCCGGATAGAGTTTACAGCGATGGGCAGTCTCCAGCCATCGGGTGAGCTCTTACCTCGCCTTTCCACCCTTACCTCGTCGGCGCAAGGCCCACAAGGCGGTATCTCTCTGTTGCACTTTTCCTAGGGTCGCCCCCGGCGGATGTTATCCGTTATCCTTGCCCTACGGAGCCCGGACTTTCCTCATGGACGGCCTTTCGGCACTGCCCACGCGGCTGTCCAGCTTACTTGCAGATGGTTATTATATCTCATCTGTCGGCCGATGTCAATTCGATTGAAATATTCACATTTATCATCTATAATATAAATTGACTTTGCGTGCGGTGCCTGCGGCCCGTCACGCATGCGGGCAGCAGAGGCGCTGGTCCTGCCTGCTGCCGCACCTGACTGGAGAACCGAAAGGGGAAATGGCTATGCCGACCACCATTCAAGAATATTTGGCGGGACTCAAGGGAAAATCCGTCGCCGTTATCGGCATTGGCGTGTCCAATACGCCGCTGATTAAGATGCTCCTGCGGGCGGGGATCAAGGTCACTGCCTGCGACCGCAACCGCCGGGAGAACTTCGGCGGGCTCACCGAGGAGCTGGAGAGCCTGGGCGCCGAGCTGCGGCTGGGTCCCGACTATCTGAAGGGGCTGGACCATGACGTGATCTTCCGCACCCCCGGTATGCGGCCCGATGTGCCGGAGCTGCTGCTGGCGCAGGCCAAGGGCAGCGTCATCACCTCCGAGATGGAGGTGTTTTTCCAGGTCTGCCCCTGCCACACCATCGCCGTCACTGGCAGTGACGGCAAGACAACCACCACCACTATCATCGCCAGCCTGCTCCGGGAAGCGGGCTATCACACCTTTGTGGGCGGCAACATCGGAAAGCCCCTGCTGGCCGACGTGGACGGCATGGAGCCCGACGACTACGCCGTACTGGAGCTCTCCTCCTTCCAGCTCATGACCATGGACCGGAGCCCCGACATCGCCGTGGTCACCAACCTGGCGCCCAACCACCTGGACGTCCATAAGTCCATGGAGGAGTATATCACTGCAAAGGAAAATATCTTTACCCATCAGTCCCCACAGGGAAGGGCCGTCTTCAACTTTGACAATGAAATCACCCGGAATTTTGTGGAGTCCGCACCGGGCCGTGCGGTATTCTTCAGCCGCCGGCAGGCCCTCAGCGAGGGCGTCTGCCTGAGGGACAACGCCATCTGGGTGGTGTCTCCGGAGGGGTCCCGGCTGGTGCTTCCTCTGGAGGACATCCTGCTGCCTGGCGATCACAACGTAGAAAACTACATGGCGGCCATTGCCGCCGTGGACGGGCTGGTGCCCGACCAGGTGATCCGGAATTTCGCCTCCAAATTCGCCGGTGTGGAGCACCGCATCGAGCTGGTACGCACCCTCAACGGCGTGCGCTACTACAATGACTCCATCGCCTCCAGCCCCTCCCGTACCATTGCCGGCCTGCGCTCCTTTAAGGAGAAGGTCATCCTCATTGCCGGCGGCTACGACAAGCACATCCCCTTCGACGTACTTGGCCCTGAGGTGGTGGAGCATGTGAAGTACCTCATCCTCACCGGAGATACGGCGGACCGGATTGCAGACGCCATCCGGAGCTGTCCGGCCTATCACGGTGAGCCGCCTATCTCCAAGTACGAGGACTTCAACGCCGCCGTCCTGGCCGCCCACAGCATGGCCCAACCGGGGGATGTGGTCATCCTCTCGCCGGCCTGTGCCTCTTTCGATCACTTTAAGAATTTTGCCCAGCGGGGTGAGGCTTTTAAAAAGATTATTTATGAACTTTAAGTCCCTCGGGGCAGAACGCGGTTTTCCGCGGAAAGGAGTGGAATATTTGGACACAAGAGAAGTTTTGGGCCGCCTGAGCGCCATGGCCGGGCCCTCTGGCTTTGAGCGCATGGTGGCCATGCAGGCCGCCGACCTGATGCGGCCCTTTCTGGACGAGGCCAACGTGGATCGCTTCGGCAACGCTGTGGGTGTGCGGCTGTGCGGCCGCCCCGGTGCGCCCCGGCTGCTGCTGGACGCCCATCTGGATGAGATTGGTCTCATCGTCACCGGAATTGAGGAAGGCTTCCTCCGTTTTCGCACCATCGGTGGGGTGGACCCCCGGATGCTGCCCGACCGGGAGCTGACTGTGCTGGCCGATACCCCCATTTTGGGCGTGGTGGCCTGTCTGCCGCCCCACGTGCTCAAGGCGGAGGACAAGAAGAAGTCCATCCCCATCGACGAGCTCCGGGTGGACATCGGCATGAGCCAGGAGGAGGCCCAGTGCCGGGTGCCCATCGGCACCCCCATGGTCTTCCGGGGCAGCTGCTTTGACCTCATGAACGGCAAGGTCTGCGGCAAATCCATGGACGACCGCTCCTGCTTTACCATTCTGCTGCGGACGGCGGAGCTCCTCCGGGACAAAACTCTGGATGTAGATCTTTACATCATGGGCAGCACCCGTGAGGAGGTGGGCGGTGCCGGCGCCAAGGTGGGAACCTACAGCCTTCACCCGGACTGCTGCGTGGCGGTGGATGTGACCCATGCCAAGACGCCGGACAACCCCAAGGGGCGGCGCAGCGGCACCGGCGGCGGGCCTCAGATCGGCGTCGGCCCCAACATGACGCGATGGATGACCGAGCGCATGGTGGCCAAAGCCAAAGAGCTGGGTATTCCCTATGACCTGGAGATTATGGAGGGCCACACCGGCACCAACGGCTGGCACATGCAGATCGTCCGGGAGGGGATCGCCACCTCGGTGGTCTCCCTGCCCTTGAAGTATATGCACAGCCCCATCGAGGTGCTGGACTTGGCGGACATCGAATCCTCGGCGGCCCTGCTGGCCGCCTTTGCGGAAAACCTGGGCAAGGAGGCGAAGGAACTGTGCTGAATCTGGTCAAGGAACTCTGCCTCCTCAACGGCGTCTCCAGCGGTGAGGACGAGGTGCGTGACTACCTGATGGAGCGGTGCCGGCCCCATGCCGCCTCCATGCGGGTGGACGCTCTGGGCAATCTCATCGTCTTCAAACAGGGGGAGAAGCGCACGGGGAACAAGCTCATGCTCACCGCCCATATGGATGAGGTGGGCTTCATCGTCAATGACATCACCGAGGACGGCTATCTGAAATTTGCCCCTGTGGGCGGAATCGATCCCCGGGTGGTCATCGGCAAGCGGGTGAGCGTGGGCCGGGGACGCATCCCTGGGGCCATCGGCCTCAAGGCCTACCACCTGGTCAGCGCCGAAGAGGAGAAGAGGGTCCCCGACTTTGAGGACCTGTATATCGACATCGGCGCCAAGGACCGGGCCGACGCCGAGCGTGTAACGGCTCTGGGTGATCTGGCGGCCTTTGAGAGCGACGCCGTGGAGTTCGGCTCCGGCATGCTCAAGGCCAAAGCCCTGGATGACCGTGTTGGCTGTGCCGTCATGCTCAAGCTCATTGAGGAGGAGCTGCCCATGGACTGTACCTTCGTCTTCTCCGTTCAGGAGGAGGTGGGCACCCGGGGCGCCTTCGGCGCTGCCTTTTCCGTCACGCCGGAGATCGCTCTGGTGCTGGAGGGCACCACAGCGGCCGATCTCCCGGGCACCGACGAACACCGTCGGGTGGCCATCCTGGGTAAGGGCCCTGTGCTCTCCTTTATGGACAACGGCACCATCTACGACCGTGCTCTCTTTGAGCAGCTGCGGGAGCTGGCGGAAAACCATGGCATCCCTTGGCAGACCAAGAACTACCTCTCAGGTGGTAACGACTCCTCGGCCATCCAGCGCACCAAGGAGGGCGTCCGGGTGGCGGCAGTATCCACCCCGGTCCGGTACCTGCACGCTCCGTCCAGCGTGATCTGTTGCCAGGATTTCAACTACGTGCATACGCTGGTCAAACACTTTATCGAAGCCCTGTCGGCCTCGTGATACAGGAGGATAGAACAGTATGGATCTTTTGAAGACGCTTCAGTCCCTCAACGCCTGCCATGGCCCTGCCGGTGACGAGACCGAGGTGGCTGATGTGCTGGAGAAGCTGGCCATGCCCTTTGTGGACGAGTGCCGCCGGGACACCATGGGCAATCTCATCGCCCACAAAAAGGGGAGTGGGTCCCGGGTGATGTTTGCCGCCCATATGGACTCCATCGGCTGCATCGTCACCTATATCGAGAAGGAAGGGTATCTCCGTTTTGGCAAAGTGGGGGGGCTGCATGCCCCTGACCTCATAGCCACCCCAGTCCGCTTCAAGAATGGCGTCCGTGGTGTTATCTGCCTCAGCGAGTCGGTGGACTCCAAGGATATGACGCTGGATGACCTTTATATCGACATTGGCGCCCATGACGCCGATGAGGCCGGCGCTATGGTCAAGATTGGCGACACCGCTGTCTATGACACACCCACCTACGCCGTGGGTGACCGGCTCGTTTCTCCCTACATGGACAACCGTATCTCCTGCCTGGTGCTGCTGATGGCCATGGAGGAACTCCAGAATAGCGACAATGACCTGTATTTTGTTTTTACCACCCAGGAGGAGGTGGGGCTCCGCGGCTCCAAGACCGCAGCTTACGCCATTGACCCCGATTACGGCATCGCCGTGGATGTGACAGTCTCCGCAGATGAGCTGGGAAGCAAGCACACCGGCAGCAGCAAGCTGGGCGGAGGTGCCGCCATCAAGGTGATGGATACCTCCGTGATCTGTCACCCCCAGATGGTCTCCAAGCTGGAGTCTCTGGCCAAAGAGCGGGGCATCCCCGCTCAGATGGATGTGATCAAGGCCGGCGGTACCGATGCTGGCAGCATCCACGTCAGCAAGATGGGCGTCCTCACCGGCGGAATCTCCATTCCCTGCCGTTACACCCACAGCCCTCAGGAGATGGTGGACCGTGGCGATGTGGAGGCCTGCGCCCGTCTGGTGGCCGCCTTCGCCGAGACCAGCCTATAATCATGGATGTGGTGCTAGATTCCATCTCAGCCGAAGAACTGGTTTGGCTCCGAAGCTTAGAGGATAAGGATGGTTTTGACATGATGACCTGCCGTCCCATCCGCATGCGGAGTAGGGGAGAAAAGCTAGAGTTGTATCAGTCTGCTCTGGATGATCCAAACACTGTTATTTTGGGCCTGTGGACCTTTGATAAAAAACATCTGATTGGAAAATTGACCGCGTCAGATTGGAATCCCAGAAATCGCAGTATGGAAATAGGCTATTACCTCTGCCCGGAATGGCGTGGAAAGGGATATATGAGGTGCGCATTGCAGACCTTCTGCCGCATGCTGTTTTTGGATCAAGGTTGCAACAAAATAATGGCCCAAACCGGAGCCTTTAATATTTCCTCGATCCGTCTCCTGGAATCCTGCGGATTTCGGAGAGATGGGGTCCTACGGCAGCACCATGAAAAAGACGGCATCCTCTATGACGATTTTCTTTATAGCCTTTTGGCAGATGAATGTATAAAACCATTGGAAAGCAGAGAGTGAAAAGGAATATGCCATTACAGATAAGTGACCGGGTCCGGGAGCTGGGCCGGAAGGCTCAGGCGGACCTAGGAGAGCAGTTCGCCCGCATCGACGCCATTGCGGAGGAAAATACGCAGAAGGTCCTGGCGGCGTTTCAGAAGCACCGGGTAGCAGAGGCCTACTTTGCCGGCACCACCGGCTATGGCTACGACGATCTGGGCCGGGACAAGCTGGAGGAGATTTACGCCGACATCTTTGGTACGGAGGACGCTCTGGTCCGCATCGGCTTCGTCAACGGTACTCATGCCATTTCCTGCGCCCTGTACGGTGCCCTGAAGCCTGGGGACACCCTGGTCTATGCCGTGGGGGCGCCCTATGACACCATCCAAGGCGTCATCGGTATCACGGACAAGGGCTTTGGATCGCTGAAGGACTACGGCATCAACTACAGGCAAGTAGAATTGGTTGACGATAAGCCCGACCTGGAGGGCATGGCCAGAGTGGTCCGGGAGGACCCCACCGTGAAGGTGGTCATGATCCAACGCTCCAAGGGCTATGCCACCCGAGCGTCCTTGTCTGTGGCGGAGATTGGGGAGATGTGCCAAGTCATCAAAGCCGCCAACCCCAACGTGGATATCCTGGTCGACAACTGCTACGGCGAGTTCGTGGAGACCCTAGAACCTACCCAGGTGGGAGCCGACCTGGTGGTGGGCTCCCTCATCAAAAATCCTGGTGGCGGTCTGGCCCCTACCGGCGGCTATATGGCTGGGCGGAAAGACCTCATTGAAAAGGCCTCCTACCGCATGACCATCCCCGGTATCGGCCGGGAGTGCGGCTCCACGCTGGGCAACAACCGTTTACTCTATCAAGGACTTTTCCTTGCCCCCCATACCACCGCTCAGGCGGTAAAGACAGCGGTCTTTGCCGCCCGGATCATGGAGCAGCTGGGCTATGAGGCTGAGCCCTCTTCCCAGGCAGTCCGCCATGACATCATCCAGATGATCCACCTGGGGAATCCCGAGGCGGTGAAACGGTTTTGCAAGGGCATCCAAAAGGGAGCTCCGGTGGACTCCTATGTGACGCCGGAGCCATGGGACATGCCCGGCTACGACTCCCAGGTCATTATGGCGGCAGGTGCCTTCATTCAGGGGGCTTCCATCGAGCTCTCCGCCGACGCCCCCATGCGGGAACCCTACACCGTCTATCTCCAAGGCGGCCTTACCTACGAAAGCGGCAAGGCCGGCGTACTCCTGGCGGTGGAAGAGCTTTTGAAGGACTGATACGAGCCATGGCCCGCATAGAGTTGCCATAGGAGGTGACTGCTATGCGGGCTTGGTATGGCCGGCCCTTTCGACGCTGCCGGTCCTGTCGGAAAGGGAGAGGGCTCTGGCTGGCAGGGCTTCTGGGGGTCCTGCTGGCACTGGGATTCATTTTCAGCCTGGAACTGCGGCTCCGCCCGGTGGTGGAGACTATGGCGAAGGCCAAGGTGAGCAATGCCGTCACCCAGCTGTTGGACGGCGCCGTTACAGCTGAGATCCAGTCCAGAGCCATCACTTACAGCGATCTCATCACCGTGGAAAAGGATGACACCGGCCACATCACGGCCCTCACCAGCAATATGGCGGCGCTGAACGACCTGCGTACCAGTATTCTGAGTGATGCGGTGGCAGCCGTAGATCAGATCGATGATCAAAACCTGTCCATCCCGGTGGGAAACCTGACGGGGATCAACTTCTTTTCCGGCCGAGGTTTTGAATTACCCGTAGATGTGATGGCGGTGGGCTCCGCCCATGCCGTCTTTCAGAGCCGGTTCTCCGACGCCGGCATCAACCAGACCCGGCACCAGATCCTGCTGGAGGTAACGGTCTCCGTGGACATTCTGCTCCCCGGAGGGGACCTGCCCACCGAGATCAGCGCCCAGGTCCCGGTGGCCGAGACGGTCATTGTTGGCAGCGTCCCGGACACCTATGTGGAGCTCCCCAACCTTCAGGGTGGGACGGAATCGTAAGCAATTTTTAAAGAAGCGGCCTCTCCCGCGTGCTAGAATGAGAAAAAACACGGGAGGGAACAATGCTATGTGGTCTGTTTTGAAAGAGGCGGCGTCAGATGTGCTCCACTATGTGGTTCAGATGTTGCCCTGTGCATTTGCGGGGGCCATCCTGTTTTTCATGCTGCTTTCTGTCCGCCGCCGCCGTCTGGTCCATCGGGGCCTGAAAAGCCCGGTCCTGCGGGAGGGGGCCCTTCTGCTCTTCGTCCTCTTCTGCGCCGGGCTTGCCGCCCTGACCATCTTTCCCTCCAATCTGTGGAGCTTTGTGATTTCACCAAACCGCTGGCCTGAGGGGACTACTTTCTGGAGTTTCTATCCCACCATAGAAGAGCTCTCTACCCGGCTCCAACGCCTGCCAGAGGCGCTACCCCAGCTTCTGACCCCCTTTCCCGGCGGCATCGCCTACC
This sequence comes from uncultured Intestinimonas sp., assembly GCF_944387245.1. Lineage (GTDB taxonomy): Bacteria > Bacillota > Clostridia > Oscillospirales > Oscillospiraceae > Intestinimonas. The sequence goes on from NZ_CALXEE010000014.1 coordinate 29,691, forward strand.
ATTTTCACAGCTATTGGAGCGCCTTTCTTTTTCTGGGGAATGTGGGGATGTTTCTGCCCATCGGCTTTTTTGTCGCTCTGCTCTGGCGGCGGGGGAGTCTATGGCGCTCCACACTGGCGGGCTTTCTGACCTCTCTGAGTATCGAGACCACCCAACTATTCATTGACCGGGGCACCGATCTGGATGACCTGATCCTCAACACGGTGGGTGCTGCTGTCGGGTACGTTTTGTACCGGCTGCTGCGCGCCGTTGTCCCCGGATTTACCGCAAAATTCACTTGTGTAAAGGTGTGATCCTTTCGTGGACGAGACCCAAGAAATCCAGGACCTGCGCCGTGAGCTGGAACAGGCCAACTATGAATATTACGTATTGGACAACCCCGCCATGAGCGACTACGACTTCGACCACAAGCTCCGCCGGCTGGAGGAGTTGGAGGCCGCCCATCCGGAGCTGGCCAGTCCGGACTCGCCTACGCAGCGGGTAGGTGGAAAGGTGGCCGAGGGCTTTGACGAGGTGATCCACCGGGTGCCTCTGGAGAGCCTTCAGGACGTCTTTTCCCTGGAGGAGCTGGGCGAATTCGACCAGCGGGTGCGGGAAGCCCTACCCGACGAGGTGGAGTACGACGTGGAGCCCAAGGTAGACGGCCTGTCTGTGGCTCTGGAGTATGAAAATGGCGTCTTTATCCGCGGCGCCACCCGGGGCGACGGTCTGGTGGGGGAGGACGTAACGGAAAACCTCAAGACCATCCGCTCTATCCCTCTGCGCCTGCCGGAGGCCCTGCCTTCGCTGATTGTGCGGGGGGAGGTCTTCATGCCCCGTCAGGTCTTCGAGGACCTGAACGCAGAGGCAGAGCTCCAGGGAAAGCCCCTCTTTGCCAATCCCCGGAACGCAGCCGCCGGCTCCCTGCGCCAGCACGATCCCAAGATCGCCGCCCAGCGCCGGCTGGATATCCGGGTCTTTAACGTACAGTGGGCGGAAGGGCGGACCTTCACCACCCACAGTGAGTCTCTGGACTATCTGGTGAGCCAGCGCTTCAAGGTCATTTCCCATGAGAGCTGTTCTGATATCGCCGGCGTGGGAGAACTCATTCGACGCATGGGCGATGAGCGCGAGAGTTATCCCTTCGATATCGACGGAGCGGTCGTAAAGGTCAACAATCTTTTAGACCGGGAGCGCCTGGGCTCCACCGCAAAATTTCCCCGGTGGGCCGCCGCTTTCAAGTACCCGCCAGAGCAGAAGGAGAGCGTAGTGGAGGACATCGTGGTCCAGGTGGGCCGGACGGGGGTCCTTACGCCCAAGGCAGTTGTAAAGCCAGTACGCCTTGCAGGTACTACTGTCACCAACGCCACGCTCCACAACCAGGATTTCATTAGCGAGAAGGATATCCGCATCGGTGACACGGTGCTGGTCCAGAAGGCGGGTGAGATCATTCCGGAGATCGTGTCCGTCATCAAAGAGAAACGTCCGGAGGGCACTGAGCCCTACTTTCTGCCCAAGATCTGTCCCGTCTGCGGCGCGCCGGTGGAGCGGGACGAGGATGGCGCCCACATCCGCTGCACCGGCGCGGAGTGCCCCGCCCAGCGTCTGCGCCATCTGGTCCACTTCGCCAGCCGGGATGCCATGGACATTGAGCACCTGGGTCCCGCAGTGGTAGAGGCCCTGGTGGGCGCCGGTCTGGTGAAGGGCCCGGGCGACCTCTACCATCTGAAGGCAGAGAACGTGGAACAGCTGGAGCGCATGGGCAAGAAGAGCGCCGAGAATCTGATCGCCGCCATTGAAAAATCCAAATCTGCCGGCCTGGGCCGCCTGCTCTTTGCCTTTGGCATCCGCCAGGTGGGGCAGAAGGCGGGAAAGGTGCTGGCAGCACGATTTGGCACTTTGGACACCCTCATGGCCGCCGACGCCGAGACCCTCACGGCCGTGCCCGACATCGGCGCCATCACGGCCCAGAGTCTGCTGGAGTGGTTCCAGAGCCCCCAGAGCCGACATCTCATTGAGACCCTCCGGGAGGCCGGTGTGTCCTTTGATAGCACCGAGGCACCGGCGGGAGAGGCCTTGGCGGGGAAGACCTTTGTCCTTACTGGCACGCTGGAACATCTGGGCCGGAAGGAGGCCACAGAGCTCATTGAGGCCCAGGGGGGTAAGGTGTCCGGCTCTGTATCCAAGAAGACCAGTTACGTGGTGGCGGGGGAGGCCGCCGGCTCCAAGCTCCAGAAGGCCGCCGAGCTGGGCATTCCCGTACTCACGGAGGCTGAACTTCTGAGCCTGCTGGAGGGGATCTCCACCTAACGTAGTCACAGCCCTCATGGGGCGTGTCTCAGTCGAGACACGCCCCATGCGTTTTCTCTATTTTCAGTTAAAGGGGCGTTTTACATGATCGTGCTCCTGTGCGCGGACAAAAAGAACGGAATGGCCTTTCATCAGCGCCGGCAGAGCCTTGATAGGGCGGTGCGGGCAGACATTTTGGCCACGGCCTGCGGAAAACCGATCTGGATGACTCCCTATTCAGCACGGCAATTCACCGAACCGGAGGCCATGCTTCAGGTGTCCGAGGCACCCCTATGCGAGGCCGGGGAGGGAGCCCTCTGTTTCATGGAGTTCCCACCCCTAGCCCCCGGCCTGGACCGGATCGAAGCTCTGGTGGTCTACCGGTGGGACAGGGTCTATCCCGCCGATCAGTGGCTGGATCTGGACCTGAGCACAGGCTTCCGTCTGGTCTCCAGCTGGGATTTCTCCGGTCACTCCCATGAAAAAATTACGAAAGAGGTTTACCAGCGATGAAACGAATCCAAGCCCTACTGCCAACTATGGCGATGCTTTGTACATTGCTGCTCAGCGGATGTGAAGGGATAGCACCTTCCACTTGTTCGGCGTCTTACTCCCTGGAGGACCTACCCGCCTACAGCGGTGAGCCCTATGTGACGGTCAATGACAACGAGCCCTTCTTTACCCAGGAGGACATGACCACCAATTCCTATGAGACCTACAGCGAGCTGGACGCGCTGGGCCGCTGCGGTGTGGCCTGGGCCAATGTGGGGATCGACCTGATGCCCGCGGAGGACCGGGGGAGTATCGGCCAAGTGAAGCCCTCCGGCTGGCAGACCGTCAAGTATGACATTGTGGATGGGAAATACCTTTACAACCGTTGTCACCTCATCGGTTTTCAGCTCACCGGCGAGAACGCCAACGAGAAGAACCTCATCACTGGCACTCGCTATCTGAATGTGGATGGTATGCTGCCCTTCGAGAACCAGGTGGCCGACTATGTCAAGGAGACCGAAAACCATGTGCTCTATCGTGTAACCCCCATTTTTCAGGAGGATGAGTTGGTGGCACGTGGCGTTCTCATGGAGGGCCTGAGCGTGGAGGACGGAGGCGAGGGCATTTGCTTCTGCGTCTATGCCTACAACATTCAGCCCGGGATCGTTATCGACTACGCCACCGGTGACAGCTGGCTGGAAGGGGAGGACACTCAGCCCAAAGAGACCACCAACTCCAGCGGAGGCACCGCTTACGTCATCAACACCAACTCCGGAAAGTTCCATCTGCCTACCTGCTCCAGCGTGGAGGACATGTCCCCCAGTAACCGTCAGGATTATGTGGGAGAGCGGCAGGAGCTTCTGGATCAGGGATACACCCCCTGCGGTATCTGCAAGCCCTGAGGGATTGGGATCGGGAGGAAGTTTATGAGAGATATTGTAATATCGTTTGGGGCCTGGGTACAGGAGACCTGTGAGACGGATCCTGTCAAGGCAAGACGCTGGCTGGCCAGAGGCTATCGGGCCAAGGAACTGCAGATCCGCCACGATCCCCGGCTGAAGGACAGCTCTGCTGCCCGGATGGTGGCGGCTCAGACCATGCGGGCCATGACTCTGCCTTTGGTCCACCCTGAGCGCTCCGCCATGGCCAGCTTGTTCCTGCCCTGTGAGCCATTGCAGGTCATGGGACTCTATCCATACTCCTGTGAGGGTTTTGGCTGCTTTCTGTCCGGTACCCAGGCTGAGCAGTCCTTTTTACACTACGCCGAGAGCCAGGGGCTGCCGGACACCTTCTGTTCCTACCACCGGATCTTCATCGGTGCGGCGGAGAAGGGGCTCATGCCCAAGCCCCGGTTCATTCTGAATACCACTCTGGCCTGCGACGCCAACCTGCTCACCTTCCGTCGGCTGGCCGAGTACTTCCAGGTGCCCCAGTTCGTGGTGGACGTGCCCTACGAGACCGACGAACAGGCGGTGGACTATGTGGCCGACCAGCTCCGGGAGATGGTCCGTTTTATGGAGAAGGAGACGGGCCAGCATCTGAAGGAAGACGATCTTCGGGCCGCGGTGGCCCGGAGCCAGCGGAGCATGGAGCAGTTTGATCGCTATATGACCCTGCGCGCGGACAAGCTGCTGATCGGAGAGCTCACCGGCGAGATGTTTTCCGCCTTTGCCCTCCATACGCTGCTGGGTACCCCGGAGACTGAGGCCTACACCCGCCGGTGTATCCAGGAGGCGGAGAAGGCACCCCCTGCGGAGGGGGTACGGCTGGTGTGGATGCATACCACTCCCTTCTGGGTCCAGCCTCTGCGTCAGGTCACCGACTATAACCGTCAGGTTCAGGTGGTGGCCTGCGACATGTGCTTTGAGGGCCTGCTGAAGGGGCCCGTGGATGACGACCCCTACCGGGCCATGGCCCGGCGGGTGGTATACTCCGCCTTCAACGGCCCCGTAGAGCGGCGCATCCAGCGGGGCATCGACGCAGCCCGTCAGGTTAAGGCGGACGGCGCCGTGTGGTTCTGCCATTGGGGTTGCAAGCACACCCTGGGCGGTGCTCAGCTGGCCAAGCAGGGCTTCGAGGCCGCCGGAGTTCCGTGTCTGGTTCTGGACGGAGATGGCTGTGACCGCAGCCACGGCGGCGAGGGCCAGTTGGCCACCCGTATGGAGGCCTTTGTGGAGATGCTCAAAGCAGGGGGGAGGTCCAAAGAATGAGCACGACCTATTATATCTGCAAATATACTCCGGTGGAGCTGCTGGAGGCTTTGGGCGGCACCTGCCAGGTCCTGGACGAGATGCCGGACAATTTTTCCCTCAGCGACCAGATGGGTCATCCGAATCTCTGCGGCTTCGGTAAGTCTGTGCTAGAAGCCTGCCTCTCCGGACAAGTGAAGGAACTGGTGCTGGTCAACTGCTGCGATACCATCCGCAGCGTCTATGATATTCTGGCCGCCAAGGGTGAGATGGACTTCCTGTTCTTGCTGGACATGCTCCACACCAGCGGCCCCAGAGCCACCGCCCGCACCAAGGCAGAGCTGCTCCGGCTGGCCGAGGCCTATGCCGCCTACAAGGGTACAACCTTTGATCCCAACCGGTTCCGGGCCGCCTTCCGCCCGTCGGAGCGGCCGGAGGGCCCTTACCTGAGCGTTATGGGCGGCAGGGTAGGGGACAGGCTCTTTCAGGCCATGGCAGAGTCCATGCCTGTGCCGGTCTGCAATGACACCTGTGTCCACGACCGCTTTGTGCCGCCGCCGGAGGGGAAGGAGACGGGCCTGGAGGCCCTCATGGAACCCTATGCCCAGGCCTTGCTGGAACAAGTCCCCTGCATGCGTATGACCGATGTAACCGGCCGGGAGAGCCTGCGGCGGTCGCCTGATCTGCGGGGCATCATCTATCACACGGTGAAGTTTTGCGACTACTACGGCTTTGAGTACTCCAAGCTCCGCAAGGACTGCGGCGTGCCGCTGCTGAAGCTGGAGTCCGACTATACCGTGCAGAGCAGCGGGCAGCTCCGCACCCGGCTGGAGGCCTTTGCCGAGAGCTTGTCACCGGAGACCACACTGACCAGGAAGGGGAGAGGACAAGTGAAGAAGGGATATTTTGCGGGGATCGACAGCGGGTCCACCAGTACGGACGTAGCCATTCTGGATCAGGACAAGCATCTGGTTGCGCAAGTCATCCTGCCCACCGGCGCAGGTGCCGCGGTGGGCGCGGAGCGGGCCATGGAGGCGGCCCTGGCCCAGGCCGGACTGAAGCCGGAGGACATCACCGCCACCGTCACCACTGGCTACGGCCGTTCTGCCATCCAGCTGGGCGATAAGTCCATTACCGAGATCACCTGTCATGCCAAGGGCGCCTTCTTCCTGGACCCCACGGTGCGCACTATCATCGACATCGGTGGGCAGGACAGCAAGGTCATCCGGGTGGACGAGACCGGAAATGTGGTAAATTTCATCATGAACGATAAGTGCGCCGCTGGAACTGGCCGCTTCCTGGAGCTCATGGCACGGACGCTGGAACTCTCTTTGGATGAGATGAGCACCGTCGGCCTGAGCTGGAAGGAGGACATTACCATCTCCAGCATGTGTACTGTCTTCGCTGAGTCGGAGGTAGTCTCCCTCATTGCCCAGAACAAGAGCACGGCTGATATTATCCATGGTCTCAATGAGGCGGTGGCGGCTAAGACCTGTGCCCTGTGCAAACGGCTGGGTGGGGAACCCACCTATATGATGACGGGCGGTGTTTCCAAGAACAAGGGTGTGGCCGAGGCCATCCAACGCCGCCTGGGGGCGCCCCTACACATCTCCCATGAGGCACAGCTCAACGGTGCTTTAGGTGCAGCCCTATTCGCCTTGGAACTATCATAACAACATAATGATAATGGAGTTCTGGGCCCAAAGATCAGTCAGGTCCCCACCGACGATCAGGAGACTGTCATTATCGCCTGCGCCGCCGTCCGGTAGCGGTAACGGTGGTGGCGGCGACTCCGGTGAAGGTGCCAGAAACGTGACGGTTGTACCAGAATAACAACAAAAGAGCAGGCGGCGCGGAAATACTCCGCGCCGCCTCAGCCTGTCGAGAAACCCGGCATATGCGTCAAGCATAAGCCGGGTTTCTTGTGTATAGCTGCCAAAGAAGGATA
>NZ_CALXEE010000015.1 GCF_944387245.1 uncultured Intestinimonas sp.
CTCACCACCTATTGCTATTTTACCTCTTGCAAACGAAAAAGCCCAGCTTTCGCTGGACTTTTTCGACAGGCTGAGACCTTCCCCGACGGGGAAGGTCTTTTTCGTATCAAAATGGATCACGCCCGCAGAAAACCCTTGCCGAAGATCTCGCTGGAGTTGGTGACGATCATAAAGGCGTGGGGGTCGTTCTGCTTGAGGTAGCGCCGCAGCTGGACGGCCTGGTGGCGGGCCAGCACGGTGAGGACCACCTGGTGGGTCTCGTGGGTGTAGGCCCCCTGGCCGGACCAGATGGTAGCGCCCCGATTCAGGTCCTCGATGATGTATTTAGTGACGATCTCGGGCCGGTAGGTAATGACCATGAAGGCCTTACGGCGGTTGAGGGACTCAATGACGGTGTCCACCAGCACCGACTTGAGGACCAGGCCCAGCAGGGAGCACAGTCCGGCGGTGACGTCAAAGACCAGCAGAGCGGAGGCGGCGATGAGGACGTCGGAGCAGAGGAGGGCCCGGCCCACATCCAGGCCGGTGTACTTTTTGAGGATCATGGCGGCGATGTCGGTGCCGCCGCTGGAGGCGTCCAGGTTGAAGAGGATGCCGGAGCCCAGGGCGGGGAGGAGGACGGCGAAGAAGAGCTCCAGGATGAGCTGGTCGGTGAGGGGGGCCGACATGAGGAAGATCCATTCAAAGACCTGGACCTCCAGGGAGTATAGGATGGAACAGTAGACGGTGCGGAAGCCGAAGCCCTTGTCCAACAGGAGGAAGCCCAGCAGGAGGAAGAGGATGTTGATGACGCCGTTGTAGACCGACGCCGTGAGCCAGGGCACGGGGATGAGCTCAGCCAGGACGATGGCCAGGCCGGATACGCCGCCGATGGAGAAGTGGTTGGGGAACTTGAAGAAGTAGACGCCCACCGACACCAGGGTGATGCCCAGGGTCATAAAGAGGAACTCCTGGATGTTTTTCTTGGTCAGCCAGTTTTGCTGCCGCATGTTCGTTCAGCTCCTGTCGTGGATGTGGATGGAGACGGGGTCAGCGCTGGGCCAGGATGGCGGACCAGGCGTTGTAGTTGGGGATGTCGCTGTAGGCGGGCACGTTGCCCAGCCGCCACACGGAGACGCCGGTAATGCCCATCATACGGGCCAGGGTGAGCTTGTCGGCCACGCTGCGGGCGTCCTCGTACCACAGCCGGACGGTCATGCCCTCCTCGGTGGTGTAGAGGGCGGAGGGGTTGCGGTCGCTCTCGTCGTAGGTCACCACGGTGCCCGCCTGGGCCAGGCGCTTGGCCACGGTGTCGGGGGCGGGGCGGTAGATGGTGGTGTCGGCCAGCAGGCCGTTTCCGTCCACCTCAAAGCCCACGGCGGCAAAGGAGATCTGGAGGACAATCTTGCTCTTGTCCTGGACGCCGGTGGCCGGGTCGGTGATGGCGGAGAGGGCCCGGTAGATGTCGGGGAAGGGGGTCACCGGGGAGTCGGGGGCCTTGGTGCCCACGTAGCCCTCCGGCACGCTGGTCCACTGGTAGTCGTGGGCCATGAGGATGACCTTGTCGCACACCTCGCCGATGGCCCGGTAGTCGTAGCCCTTGTACCAGTCATCGGGGGGCACGCAGACGTAGAGGGACTTGCCCGCCGGCAGGGCGGCGCGCAGCTCGGTGAGGAAGGTGACGAAGTCGGCCTTGAGAAGGTCGGTGCGCAGGCCCTCGAAGTCGATGACAATGCCGGCGTAGTCGGCGCTGGCCCCGGCGATGGCGGAGACGGCCTGACTCTGGGCGGCGGGGTCGGGAAGGACCTTCTCCAGCACGCTGGTGGCGGAGCCGTCGGAGAGGGTGACGTTCTGGGTGGTGTCGGCGTAGACGTTCAGGTTGTAGGGGGTGTCATTGCCCCGGAAATAGTCGGTGGCGGTGGAGGCGTCGGCGGGCTTCACCCAGTCGTTGCCGTTGGTCTTGGAGGAGTTGAGGACGGGTCCGGCGTCGCTCCACTCCATCCGGGCCCAGCCCAGGCAGACGGTGTCCATATCGGCGGTGAGGCCGATCTGGGAGTAGGAGGAGAAGGCGTAGAAGCCGGTGAGAAAGTCCACCTTGGACTGCATCCGCTGGTAGACCCGGTTGAGCATGGCGGCGGCCTGCCCCCGGGTGGCGAAGGCGTCGGGCTGGAAGAGGAGCTGGCCGTTTACCTCCACGCCGGTGGTGAGGCCGAAGGCGGCGGCCAGGGCGATGTGGCCGGCGTGGTCGGTGACGTCAGGGAAAGAGGTGGCGGTGGGGGCGATGTCGTTGGCCAGGGTCTCGTAGCCCAGGGCCCGGACCAGCATGACGGCCATGTCCTCCCGGGTGATGTAGGCCAGGGGCTGGAAAAGGTCGCCGGCGTCCACCACCCCGTGGGCCAGGGCGGTCTCGGCGGCGGCGTAGTACCAGTCGTCGGGGGAGATGTCGGTGAAGGAGGGGGTGGCCGGGGTCACGGCCTCCCAGCCGAACATCCGCTGGAGGATGGTGACGAAGCTGGCCCGGTTGAGCCGCTCCTCGGGGCGAAAGGTGCCGTCGTCCAGGCCCTGGATGAGGCCGTAGTCGGAGGCCTGCTGGATATCGTTGTAGGCCCAGTGCTCGGGGGAGACGTCGGGGAACTCCACCGCCAGGGCCGAGGCGGACAGGGAACACAGAAAGACCAGACACAGGGAAAGTGCGGCCAGACGCCGAAGGATCATGGGTAAGTACCTCCATTCAACGCGGGTGGAAAGGAAAGGGAAACTGCGCCTTCATTGTATCAGGGTAAGACTGGAAAAACAATGGATAGCCTTGGAAAAGGTCGGTTTTCCCGGTGGAGCTCTGTGGAAATTCCACAAAACGGAAATAGAAATGCTGTGGTTTTCGTCAAAAGGTCGGGGAAGGGGTGGGGTTTTTTGTGACATTTTGCGTGATTGAATGGCGTGATATTTTCATGTAGAATAGAATCGAAATCAAATTCATAAAGATGGAGGAGTGGCCCAATGAAACTTCTGGAGGAACGTATCCGAAAAGACGGCAAGATCAGGGGCGGAGACGTGCTCAAGGTGGACAGCTTTCTCAACCACCAGATGGATGTGGCCCTCTTTCAGGAGATCGGCAAGGAGTTTTACCGGCTGTACGGCGACTGCGGAGTCACCAAGATTTTGACCATCGAGGCATCGGGGATCGGGATCGCGTGTGTGACTGCGCAGTTTTTTGGTTGCCCGGTGATCTTCGCCAAGAAGAACAAGACCAAGAACATCGCCGGGGACGTCTACACCTCCAAGGTGGAGTCCTTCACCCACGGCAAGGTCTATGACATCATCGTGTCCAAGGAGTTCCTGCTCCCCACCGACCGGGTGCTCCTCATCGACGACTTCCTGGCCAACGGCTCCGCCCTCCAGGGCCTCATCAACCTGGTCCGGGATGCGGGCGCGGAGCTGGTGGGCGCCGGCATCTGCGTAGAGAAGGCCTTCCAGCCCGGCGGCAACCTCATCCGCAGCATGGGCGTCCGGGTGGAATCCCTGGCAAAGGTCAAGTCCATGGGCGAGGACGGCAGCATTGAGTTCTGCGACTGACGCCGCCGAATGAGGGCGCGTCTGGGAAGCCGCGCCCCGCAAAAAATGCTGTTGTCCCTTGCTCACCAATTCTTTTTTCATTACATAGGTTCCCAGCATGCTGCCGCAGCCGAGCGGGAGGGTTCAAATCCTCCTGCCGGGATGAGCGGATCGCCTTTCGGCTGTCCCGCCGCGGTACGTATTTTCCATCGGATACCCCGGCTGTGACAGCCGTTTTGCGTTTTTTGGGTGTCAAACATATTTATGAGGAGGACAATGAATCATGAAGAAGCGCATCCTTGCCATGCTCCTGGCCGGGTCCATGATCTTCGGCCTGGCCGCCTGCTCCGGCGGCGGCAGCACCGAGACCACCCCCGCCGAGACCGGTACCGAGGAGACCACCCCTGTGGAGACCGACGGCGCCAAGACCGTGAAGGTGGGCCTCATCTGCATCGGCGACGAGAACGACCAGGGCTACACCTACAACTTCATCCGTGGCCAGGAGGCCGCCACCGAGGCCCTGGCCGCCAAGGGCATCAACGTGGAGTGGAGCGTGAAGTGGAACATCGGTGAGGACTCCTCCTGCGAGGAGGCCAACATCGAGCTGGCCGAGGAGGGCTGCCAGCTCATCATCAACAACTCCTTTGGTTTTGAGGAGTACATGCTGAAGGTGGCCCCCGACTACCCCGACATTGAGTTCATCTCCTGCACCAACCAGGCCTCCGCCGTGGACGACCTGCCCAACACCCACAACGCCTTCGCCAACATCTATGAGGGCCGCTACCTGGCCGGCGTGGTGGCCGGCATGAAGATGCAGGAGATGATCGACAACGGCGAGATCACCCCCGAGCAGGCCGTCATTGGCTACGTGGGCGCCTACTCCTTCGCCGAGGTGATCTCCGGCTTCACCGCCTACTACCTGGGCGCCAAGAGCGTGTGCCCCAGCGTGACCATGAAGGTCAACTTCGTGGGCTCCTGGTCCGACGCCACCGCCGAGGGCAACGCCGCCCAGGCTCTGTGCGATGAGGGCTGCATCATGATCTCCCAGCACTCCGACAACACCACCCCCGCCACCGCCGCCCAGGCCGCCGGCGCCTTCCACACCGGCTACAACAACGACATGATCTCCATCGCCCCCGAGGCCTCCCTTATCGGCACCCGCATCGACTGGTCCGTGTACTTTGAGTACGCCATCGAGGCCGTGGCCAACGGCGAGGAGTTCGACCAGGATTGGTGCCACGGCATGGATATGGGCGCCGTGGTCATGACTCCCCTCAACGAGGACATCGCCGCCGCCGGCACCGCTGAGAAGCTGGCCGAGGTGGAGCAGCAGATCCACGATGGCACCCTCCAGGTCTTTGACACCTCCACCTTCACCGTGGACGGCGCCGAGATGACCTCCTGCATGGCCATCGACACCGACGGCGACTTCGTGGCCGACTCCGAGGAGGCCGTGTTCGACGGCGCCTTCCACGAGTCCTACTTCCAGTCCGCCCCCTACTTCACCGCCAAGATCGACGGCATCGAGTGGGTCAACGAGGCTTATTAAGCGTCATACCGCGCGCAGAAGGGAGGACCGCCGTCCCGGCGGTCCTCCCGTTTTTTCCGGGGGCTTGCCCCGGCCATTGGCCTCCGGTATAATGGAATCGAGAAACGGCCGTCACGGAGACGGGAGAAAGGATGACAGCCTTGGAAACTGTCCACGCCATTGAGCTGCGGGGCATCACCAAGCGCTTCGGCGCCAAGGTGGTGGCCAACGACCACATCGACCTGGCCCTGGACCGGGGGGAGATCCTCTCCCTGCTGGGGGAGAACGGCAGCGGCAAGACCACGCTGATGAATATGCTCTCGGGGATCTACCTGCCCGACGAGGGCGAGATCCTCATGGAGGGGAAGCCCATCGCCATCCGCTCCCCCAAGGACGCCTACGACCACGGCATCGGCATGATCCACCAGCACTACAAGCTGGTGGACGTGTTCACCGCCGCCGAGAACATCGTCCTGGGCCTCCACGACGGAAAGAAGCTGGACCGGAAGGAGATCGCCCGCAAGGTGCGGGAGATCAGCGACAAGTACGGCTTCGGCATCGACCCGGACAAGAAGATCTACGACATGTCGGTGTCGGAGAAGCAGACGGTGGAGATCGTCAAGGTGCTCTACCGGGGAGCCGACATCCTTATCCTGGACGAGCCCACGGCGGTGCTCACCCCCCAGGAGACCGACCGGCTCTTCGACATCCTGCGGGCCATGAAGGCCGACGGCAAGGCCATCGTCATCATCACCCACAAGCTCCACGAGGTCATGGCCATCTCGGACAAGGTGGCCGTGCTGCGCAAGGGCAAGTACATCGGCACGGTGAACACAGCCGAGACCGACCCCCAGAAGCTCACCGAGATGATGGTGGGCCACGCGGTGAGTCTGAACATCGACCGGCCGGAGGCCAAGTACCACGACCTGCGGCTGGAGGTGAAGGGCCTCAACTGCCTGGGCAGCGACGGAGTGCCCGCCCTCACCGACGTGAGCTTCCAGGCCATGGGCGGCGAGATACTGGGTATCGCCGGCATCGCCGGCTCCGGCCAGAAGGAGCTGCTGGAGGCCATTGCCGGGCTGCAGAAGGCGGAGTCGGGCCACATCTTCTACTATCCGCCCCACCCCAAGAGCGACATCGCCGGCAAGCACGTGCCGGTGGACAAGGCGGGGGAGGAGCTGGTGGGGAAGACCCCCACCCAGATCCAGAAGATCGGCGTCTCCCTGGCCTTCGTACCCGAGGACCGGCTGGGCATGGGCCTGGTGGGGGGCATGGGCATGGTGGACAACATGATGCTCAAGACCTACAAGGAGCACCCCGGTCCCTTCGTGGACCGGAAGCCCCCCAAGGCCCTGGCCGAAAAGCTCATCGATGAGCTGGAGATCGTCACCCCTGGGGTGAACACCCCGGTGCGGCGGCTCTCCGGCGGCAACGTACAGAAGGTGCTGGTGGGCCGGGAAATCGCCTCCAGCCCCACGGTGCTCATGACGGCCTACCCCGTCCGCGGCCTGGACATCAACTCCTCCTACACCATCTACCGCCTCCTCAACGAGCAGAAGATGAAGGGGGTGGCCGTCCTTATGGTGGGCGAGGACCTGGACGTGCTGCTGGAGCTGTGCGACCGCATCCTGGTCCTCTGCGGAGGCCGGGTCTCCGGGGTGGTGGACGGCCGCACCGCCACCAAGGAGGAAGTGGGCCTCCTCATGACCCACGTGGGCGGCGGAAAGGAGGCGGAAGACCATGCATGAAGCCAATACCCCTCTCATCCGGCTGGCTAAGCGGGACGGCATGTCCCGGGGAAAGATGTGGGCCATCCGGGCGGCCGCCTTCGTGGTGGCCATCCTCATCGGCGCCGTCGTCTTTCTCCTCATCGGGAATAACCCCATCTCGGCCTACGGCACCATCCTCACCGGCTCCCTGGGCAAAAAGACGGCCATCCGCCAGACGGTGCGCATCGCCATCCCTCTGCTGGGCACCGCCCTGGCCATCGCCCCCTGCTTCAAGATGAAGTTCTGGAACATCGGCGCCGAGGGCCAGATCACCGCCGGCGCCGTGGGGGCCGCCTACTTCGCCCTCTTCTGGGCCGACAAGCTGCCCGGGCCGGTGCTGCTGGTGGTCATGGCCATCGCCGGCGCCCTCTTCGGCGGTATCTGGGCCCTGATCCCCGCCTTCTTCAAGACCAGGTGGGGCACCAACGAGACCCTCTTCACCCTCATGATGAACTACATCGCCATCGGCATCGTCAACTGGCTCCAGGGCGGCCCCTGGGAGGGCCGGCCCGGCTCCCAGATCATCCCCCAGTATGACTCCGCCGCCGTCCTCCCCAAGGTACTGGGGGTCCACTGCGGCTGGATCATCGTGCTGGCCCTCACCGTCCTCATGTATTTCTACATGAAGTACACCAAGCAAGGCTATGAGATCGCCGTGGTGGGCGAGAGCGAAAACACTGCCCGCTACGCCGGCATGAACGTGGGGCGCATCGTTATGCGGACCATGTTCCTCTCGGGCGCCATCTCCGGCCTGGTGGGCTTCATCGTCTCCTCCGGCGCCGACAACACCCTCCACTCCGGGGTGGCCGCCGGGGTGGGCTTCACCGCCATCACCGTGGCGTGGCTGGCCCAGCTCAACCCCTTCGCCATGGTGGGCATCTCCGCCCTCCTGGCCGTGCTGGAGAAGGGCGCCGACACCCTCCAGACCCAGATGCAGGTGCCCGCCTCCATCTCCGACATCATCACCGGCGTGGTCCTCTTCTGCATGCTGGGCTGTGAGTTCTTCATCAATTACCGGGTGATCCTCCGGGGTCACCACAAGGAGGTGACCGGCGCATGAGCATCAATCAGAGCTTCCTGGTCCTTCTCATCAGTGCCGCCGTCCTCAACGGCACGCCCCTCCTCTTCGGCACCGTGGGCGAGATCCTGTCGGAAAAGGCGGGCAACCTGAACCTGGGCGTGGAGGGCATGATGTACATGGGCGGCGCCCTGGGCCTGGGGGCGGCCTTCTACTACGAGCAGGCCGCGGGCGGCAGCGCCAACGGTATCGTGGCCGTGGTGCTGGCCATCCTCTTCGCCTTCCTGGCCGGAGCCTTCGGCGCCCTCATCTACGCCTTTCTCACCATCTCCCTCCGGGCCAACCAGAACGTCACCGGCCTGGCCCTGGCCATCTTCGGCACCGGCGCGGGACAGTTCATCGGCGAGTACATGCGGGTGAGCGCCGGCGGCTACGTGGCCATCAGCAACGCCCTCAAGGACGTCTTTGCCAATTCCCCCTTCCCGGCGGCCCTGCGGGGGCTGCCCGTGGTGGGACCTCTGATCTTCGGCTATAACATCTTCGTCTATGTGGGGGTGATCATCGCCGTGGCCATGGCCTGGTTCCTCACCCGCAGCCGGGCCGGCCTCCACCTGCGCTCCGTGGGCGAGTCCCCCGCCACCGCCGACGCCGCCGGCATCAACATCACCCGCTACAAGTACCTGGCCACCGTCATCGGCGGCGGAATCTCGGCCATCGGCGGCATGGTCTACATCATGACCATCGCCGGCTGCGTGTGGAACCACGAGGGCCTCTCCGGCGAGGGCTGGCTGGCCGTGGCCCTGGTCATCTTCTGCCTGTGGCGGCCTCTCAACGCCATCTGGGGCTCCGTCCTCTTCGGCGCCCTCATGATCCTCTACATGCGCCTTCAGCTCCCCTTCATCCCCAGCCAGCTCTACAAGATCCTGCCCTATGTGGTCACCGTCATCGTCCTGGTGGCCGTCAGCATGCGCAAGAAGCGGGAGAACCAACCGCCCGCATCGCTGGGCAACGCCTACTTCCGGGAGGACCGGTAAGGGGAAATATGGTACAAAAAAGCGGTCCGCCGTGGCGGACCGCTTTTTGTTTTCCTATTTGGAGGGGAGGAGGGACTTGAGCTTCAAAGCCTTATCGATGTTGCCCTCCACCTTCAGTCTGCCCAGGAAAACTGCCCCAACGGGGTCAGACTGCCCGGAGGCGATTTTGAAGAGGGTCCCGGCCGAACAGGTAAAGAGGGCGTCCCGGTCCCGGTAGTCGTAGGGCTCCACGTGGAGCTGTCCGTCCTTCACCTCCAGGTAGAAGGTACCCTGGGCCTCCCCGGTGATGTTGAACTGGTAGGCCAGATGCTCTCCGATGCCGCTGGCGTCGGCCCGGGAGAGGAGCTCTTTGACCTGGGCGAACATGGCGTCAAATGTCATGGCGTCCTCCTTCCTCATGCCACCGCCTGGAAGAGGCTGGGCTGCTCCTCCGGCTGCTGATAGGCCTGGGCGGCCTGCTGGGCACGGGTGGTGGTGCGGGTGGTGCCGCCGGAGACATAGGTCTTGCCGCATTCGGGACAGATGGCGGTGTGGAGGGTCACCGACTGGCTGACCACCTCACGGCCCTCCCGCTTGGCCTTGGCCTGCTCCCGGACCACGTGCTCCTGCTCGTGGCCCCGGACGGAGGAGGCCGCCTGGGTGGGGTCAATGTTGGTGGGATTTTTGTAGGAGACGCCGGGGTCATTGGAGCCGTCCTGGTACTTGCGCTCCTTGCAGGTCTGGCATTCGCCTTCCTCCATGACCTCCTGGGCGGACTTGGACTCCTGGATGGCATCAGTCCCCCGGGCGGCGGCATCCTCCCCCTGGAGCAGAGTGTCGGGGTCCACGTACTGGATGCGGCCCCGGACGGCCATCTCCACCGGATCCGCCCCCTGGCGGGCCTCCGGGAGCCGGACCTCCCACTGGGGTGTCTCCCGGCGGACGGGAGCCACCTCCGGCACCGGCTCCACCGGGGTGGTCTGGGCGGGACTCACCCGCCCCACCGCAGCTGTACCGGCGGCGGCGCTCTCTCTGCGCACGTAGCTGGAAGCATAGGCCCAGCCGTAATCCAGCCCTGCGGAACTCAGACCCATCATGTCTGCCACCCCTTTTCCACTGCTGCGGGTCCGTACAGAGCGGACCTGCGATCAGTGACATTGTACCTCATTTTTTTCCAATGCTCAAGAGGGAAGGGCGCCCTTTTCCAAAGTTCCCCAAAACAGCAAAAACCGGACGCCTGCTCCTGACGTCCGGCCCCTGCCAAAAGGAAAGAGGATACAATGAAATGAAAAGAAACTGTCTCTTGCGAGTATTATAGTACCGTAGAGTTGTTAACAATCAAATCCTGAATTGTTACAAGAAGATTAAATCTTCCCAATTTGCTGTAAAGTTCGTGTAATCTGGGGAAAAAAGAAAAAGAGCGGCGGTAATGCCCGTCGCTCTCTTCCCGGATCGGAGGATAGAATGAAAAGAAGAATCGTCTCTTGCTGATTGTGATGATACCAGCAGATTGTTACAAAAGAAGGCCACAGATGTTACAAATCTGTGAAACATCACCGAAGGGCCTCAAAGAACCGCCGCAGGAGGGCGGCGCAGGGTTCCTTCAGGATGCCGCCATAGACCCGGGGGTGGTGGTTGAAGTCCTCCATGAAGAGGTTGAGGACGGAGCCGCAGCAGCCTGCCTTGTCGTCCTTGGCGCCGTAGTAGACCCGGTCGATGCGGGCGTTGACGATGGCCCCGGCGCACATGGGGCAGGGCTCCAGGGTGACGTAGAGGGAGCAGCCGTGGAGGTTCCAGCCCCCCCGGTGGGCACAGGCCGCCCGGATGGCTTCCACCTCGGCGTGGGCCAGGGCGTCGCCGTTGGCCTCCCGGCGGTTCCAGCCCTCCCCGATGATGGCGCCGTCCCGGTCGGCCACCACGCAGCCCACCGGCACGTCCCCCGTCTCCAGGGCTTTTTGGGCCAGCTCCAGGGCCCGGGTCATGTAGGTTTCCGGCGTCATGGGACGCCCCCTTTCTATGGTCCGGGCTTGTATTTCGGGCCGGGACCGGGTATGATGGACGCAGAGGGGCAAAGGAGCCCCCGTGCAAAGGAGAAAAACATGAAAGATATTCTGCTCTTTTATCTGCCCGGCTGCCCCCACTGCAAGCTGGCCCTCCGGTTCCAGGAGGAGCTGCTGGCGGAACATCCGGAGTGGAAGGACATTTCCTTCAAGATGGTGGACGAGGCGAAGGAGGCCGCTCTGGCCGACACCTACGACTACTATTATGTGCCCACCTATTATGTAGGCGGCAAAAAAGTCCACGAGGGCCACGCCGAGAAGTCCGACGTGGAGAAGGTTTTCCGTCTGGCGGCGGAGGGCTAACCGGGGGTGTCCACATCCACCAGCTCGGCGGGGTCTCCCACCTCCGTGAGGGCGAGAAGGTCCCGGTGTGCCCGGATGACGGCGCTGCCGCCGGTGTCCCCGGTGAGGGCCATGAGCTCGGGGTAGAGGGCTTTCGGGAAGATCACCGGGTTGCCCTTTTTCCCCTGCCAGGAGAGGGCGTGGATGCGGTCCGATGACTCCTGAAAGGCATTTAATAATTTAATGATACTTTTTGTAGTCAGATTTGGCTGGTCACAGACGGCAAACAGGGCGCCGTCGCTGCGCCAGGCCGCCTGAAGCCCCAGACGGATGCCCGCTGCCACCCCTTCCCAGGGGTGGCAGTTTTGTATGGGCAGATAGCCCGCCTTGGCGGCGTCCACCAGGATCTGGCCGTACTGGCTGGTGACCACCGCCGGGGAGAAGAGAGCGGGGGGCAGGGCGGCGAAGGCCCGGCGGTAGAGGGGGGTGCCCTCCCAGAGGGTGAGGAGCTTGTTGCCGCCGTACCGCCGGCCAAAGCCGGAGGCCAGCAGGATGCAGGCGATCTTCATTTGGACCTCCTTTCGGGGAAGGGAAACGTACTGCGCTGAAAAGAGCCTTCCCCTGGGGGTCTGACTGTCCACCGGACAGTCAGAAGAAATGACTTCTTCCTTGACCCGTGGTGCCCCAGTGCGCACACTGGGGCGGATGAGGGGGGCTTTAAGTGTGGTTTACAATTCGTGCTCTTTCTGATACGTAAAAGGACGGGAGAGACGGCTCAAAACCCGTTTCTTTTTCCCTGCTGGAAAAAGAACGGTTTTTGGAATCCAAAGAAAAAGGGGCCCCAAAGGGGTTAAGTGGCTCCAAATAGAAATCCGGCGGCCCGTCTTTACGCCCCCGTAGAGCACCAGCCCCGTCTACGGTAGACTACGCCGGCGGAACAGGGACAGGCCGTGGTCCTATCCGCAATTTTTTCGCCGCCTGCGTGGGTGGGCGCTGCGGCGTGGTGGGTGCAAGTTGCGGCGTGGTTTCATGGGCGGATGCTATCCGCCCCTACGCCGGAGCACCGGCGGCATTACGGAGTAAGCCGACGGTGCAAGTGACATAACGTTAGAAGAGCCCCGGGGGTACATCCAATAGGGGGGGGCCATCGTCGGGGCAAAGTCCGCACCGCTCACCCCGGCCTGACGGCCAGGTCTCGCTGAGCTCCCTTGCCT
Organism: uncultured Intestinimonas sp.; assembly: GCF_944387245.1. Taxonomy (GTDB): domain Bacteria; phylum Bacillota; class Clostridia; order Oscillospirales; family Oscillospiraceae; genus Intestinimonas. The sequence goes on from NZ_CALXEE010000015.1 coordinate 12,416, forward strand.
CTCATCTCCCAAATGGACCCGCTTTGCTGGGCTCCATTTGGGTCCCTGTTTCTCCTGTGCTTGGTCGTTTCAAGGGGTGGATTGTCAAGGAGGGGAAAATCGAAATTCCCCTCCTTGACTGACTCTTCCGCCCCTTTCTGGTCACTCAGAAAGGGGCCCGCCGGAGGCCGTAACGCAATCAAGGAGTAAGAAAAATAATGCGGTACCGGGGCACGTCTGGGAAGCCGCGCCCCATGCCTTTGACCTCAGTTACCGCCAGAACTGGCTCTTTCCCCGGTGGACGAACTGTCCCTGCCCCTCCAGGACCACCTTGCCGTCCTGGGCGGCCAGGGCGCCGCTGAGGAAGACGGCCTCGGGCTTGCCGGTGAGGGTCATGCCCTCGTAGGGGGTGTAGTCCACCGCCTGGACCTGGTCCTGGGCGGTAATGGTCCAGGTGCGGGCGGGGTCGAAGATGACCACGTCGGCGTCGTTGCCCACAGCCAGGCAGCCCTTCCGGGGCCACATGCCGAAGAGCTTGGCGGGCTGCTCTGCCAGGAGCCGCACCAGGTCATTCACCGTCATCCGGCCCTGGCCCACCCCGAAGTGGTACATGAGGGCGGGGCGGTGCTCCACGCCGGGCAGGCCGTTGGGGATTTTGGAGAAGTCATCCCGGCCCAGCTCCTTTACCCCGTGGAAGTCGAAGGAGCAGTGGTCGGTACCCATGGTGTCGATGTCCCCGGCGGCGATGCCCTCCCACAGGGCCGTCTGGTCGTCCTTGCTCCGGGCGGGAGGGGAGAAGACGTACTTGGCCCCCTCGAAGTCGGGAAGGCTGTACAGGCTGTCGTCCAGGAGGAGGTACTGGGGGCAGGTCTCCACATAGAGCTTCTGGCCCCGTGCCCGGGCCGCCCGGACGGCCTCCAGGCCCCGGCGGGTAGAGAGGTGGACGATGTTCACCGGCACCCCCGCCAGCTCGGCGATGGAGAGATAGCGGCTCACCGCCTCGGCCTCCACCAGAGGGGGCCGGGACAGGGGGTGGGCCTGGGTGCCCAGATTGCCCGCCGCCTTCTGGGCGGCAATGCCCTTGGTCACCAGGTCGCCGTTTTCGCAGTGGCAGCCCACCACGGCCCCCTCCTCCGCTGTGGCCTTGAGGACCTCATAGATGACCCCGTCGGGCAGGCGCAGGTTGTCGTAGGCCATGTAGACCTTGTAGGAGGTGACCCCGGCGGCGGTCATGTCCTTCAGCTCGGCCCGGATACGGGGGTCCCAGTCCTTGATGGTCATGTGGAAGCCGTAGTGGCAGCTGGCCACCCCGTCGGCCCGGCTGTGCCAGGTCTCCAGGGCGGAGGCCAGAGAGCAGCCCCGCTGGGATTCGGCAAAGTCCAGCACGGTGGTGGTGCCCCCGGCCAGGGCGGCCATGGAGCCCGTCCGCCAGTCGTCGGTGGTCTCGTTGGGCAGGCCCTTGTTCATCTCGAAGTGGGTGTGGGTGTCGATGAAGCCGGGGAAGACCAGCTTCCCGGCGGCCTTCACCACCTGGGCGTCCCCGGCGGGCAGGTCGGGGCCGATCTGGACGATCTTGCCGCCGTCCATGCGCAGATCGGCCTGGACGGGACCCTCGGGCAGCACCAGGGTGCCATTCTGAATGAGGATAGACATAGGGATGACCTCCTTTTTCATGTATCAAAAAAACGGGCTCCCATCCTGACTGTGCCGTCAAAATGGAAGCCCGTGCGCGCGGCACTTCGTTACAGCTTCTCGGAAAACATTCAGCGGAAGATGGCCCACAGCACCACAGGGACGGCCAGCTTCAGCACGGAGGAGACGGCCATCGTGGCGGTGAAGTAGGTCATGGCCTTTTGCGGACTGCCGGTGTTCTGGGTAAAGGTGTCCAGGGTGTTCTGAAAATTCCGCTCCTTCTGATGCTGGCCCGACAGGACGTCGCTGAGGATGCGGATGAGGGAGTAGACCAGCAGGGCCAGCCACACCATAAAGACCACGGTCCGGGTGAGGGAGCCGCCGTCGCCGGCGATGAAGAGGGCGAAGCTGAGGACAAGAGCCAGGATGGTGACCACAGGGTAGAGGCGGGCGGCGGTTCTGGCCGCGCCGGAGACGGGAGACGTGGACATGGGAAGGACCTCTCTTTTCTCAGTTTGTGGGTCAGGGGTGGATGTTCCGCGCGTCAAAGGCGGAGAGGAGGGCGTCCAGGTCGGGGCGCACCAGCATGGGCTCTCCGGCGGCCTTGATGCCGTTGGCCACGTCCTTGAGGCCGTTCCCCGTGACGATGCTCACCACGGTAGCGTCCGGGTCGATGAGTCCCAGCTCCAGGGCCTTTTTCACCCCGGCGGTGCCGGTGACCCCGGCGGGCTCCCCAAAGACCCCCTGGGTCCGGCCCAGAAGGCGCATGGCCCCTAAAATCTCCTCGTCGGACACGTTGACGGCGATGCCCTTGGATTCCCGGACGGCGTTCAGGGCCTTGTCGGCGTTCCGGGGCACCCCCACGGCGATGGAGTCGGCCAGAGTGTTCTCTTCCATGGGCTGCCAGGGCTCTCCGGTCTGAAGGGCCCGGTTCAGGGGGCAGCAGCCCTCCGCCTGGGCGGAAATCAGTTTGGGCAGACGGTCAATGAAGCCGGTCTCGTAGAGGTCCTTAAAACCCTTCCACACCCCGGCGATGGTGCAGCCGTCCCCCACGGAGAGGGCCACATAGTCGGGGACCTGCCAGCCCAGCTGCTCCATGAGCTCAAAGGTCACCGTCTTTTTGCCCTCGGAGAGGTAGGGGTTGATGGCGGCGTTGCGGTTGTACCAGCCCCAGCGGTCGATGGCGGCTTTGGAGAGGGCGAAGGTGTCCTCATAGGAGCCGTCCACGCTGATGACGGTGGCGCCGAAGATCATGAGCTGGGCCACCTTACCCTTGGGGGCCCGGCTGGGGACGAAAATGTAGGTGGCCAGCCCCGCCGCCGCGGCGTTGCCCGCCAGGGAGGAGGCGGCGTTGCCGGTGGAGGAGCAGGCGATGGTGTCCGCCCCGGCCTCCCGGGCCTTGACCACCGCCATGGCGGAGGCCCGATCCTTCAGGGAGGCGGTGGGGTTCTGGCCGTCGTCCTTGATGTAAAGGGTCTTTAAGCCCAGGACCTTGGAGAGCCGGTCGGCCTTGTAGAGAGGGGACCAGCCCACCCGCAGGGGCGGGGCGGGGGAGTCCTCCTCCACCGGCAGAAAGGGCCGGTACCGCCACATGGAATAGTCGTGGTTTTGTGCCAGATCGGCGGGGGAAAAGTGGTCTCGGATGGCGGAATGCGAATACTGAATGTCTAATATACCGCCACATTTACAGGTTGTGATCGTCGGAAGGGCCTCGTACTCCGCGCCGCAGCGGGTGCACTTGGCGCTCAGGACATATTTCATGGGACACCTCCTTGGTGGGTGAGGGCATTTTTCTCCGTGGGGCGCGACAACCTCGGCGCGCCAAACCACGCCTCGGCCCATTGCTTTCTTTTATGCGCAAGGACGGGGGAGACGCTCTCAAAACCCGTTTCTTTTTCCCTGCTGGAAAAAGAACGGTTTTTGGAATCCAAAAAAAAGGGGCTCAGGAATGGGTTGAGTGGTCCTAAATAGGAATCCGGCGGCCCGTCTTTACGCCCCCGCTCAGCACCAGCCCCGTCCACAGGTGACTACCTCGGTGGAACAGGGAAGAGCCGTGGTCCTATCCCCACTTTTTTCGCCGCCTGCGTGGGTGGGGGTCGGGGCGTGGTGGCGCTATCTGGTATTCCCTCTATTGTGGGGCGCGACAACCTCGGCGCGCCTTATAAAACCTTCCCCCCTCAGGGGGGAAGGTGCTCCAGTGCACACACTGGAGCGGATGAGGGGGTGGAGTGGGGTGCCGGTGCCTTACAGGCTCTTCAGCACGCCGCTCTCCTCGTTGAAGGCGTTGATGAGCTCGTCCAGGGCGTCGGCCTGGTGGTGGACGGCGTCCCAGGTGTGCTCGGTGTCGTACCAGAGGGCGTCCAGCTCCTCCACGGTGCGGCCCTGCTGCTCCACCCAGGTGTAGTATTTGAGGTTGTGGACCCGCTTCCGGGCGGGGTAGGTGAGTTCCTCCATGGCGTCGGTCCGCAGGCCCAGCATGTGGAGGTTGTGGTCCACCGCCGCCGCCTTGGCGTCGTAGGGGCCGTACTCCTCGGCCAGCTCCTGGATGCGGGAGCCGTACATGTCGGCGGAGTCGGTGAGGACGGTGAAGATGAGGTCCTTGCCGGTGAACTCGTAGTACTTGGCCATCTTGATGCAGCAGAGCACGTTGGCGATGCCGCTGATGCCCAGCCAGGACAGTTTTTGCAGGGTCTCGTCGTCCACCCCGGCCTCCTCCTTGAGGTAGCGGAGACCGGCGGGGGCGTTGAAGAGCCGCAGCAGCCGCTGGGAGTCCTCGTCGTCGATGGCGATGACCATGTCGGTATTCTTCACGTCGTGAATCCAGGGCACGTGCTTGTCGCCGATGCCCTCGATGCGGTGGCCGCCGAAACCGTTGTTGAGGAGGGTGGGGCACTGGAGGGCCTCGCCCACGGCCAGCTTCATGGTGGGGTAGATCTCCTTGAGGTAGTCGCCGCAGCCGATGGTGCCGGCGGAGCCGGAGGTGAAGCAGGCGCCCGCCATGTGGTCGCCGGGGCCTTTGAGGTGCTCAAAGACGGTGGCGATGGCGTCGCCGGTGACCTGGTAGTGCCAGAGGTGGTTGCCCATCTCCTCAAACTGGTTGAAGACCATCATGTGGGGCTGTTGCTTGAGCTCGTTGGCCTTGTCGAAGATCTCCTTTACGTTGGACTCGCAGCCGGGGGTGGCGATGACCTCGCCGGCAATGGACTTGAGCCAGTCGAAGCGCTCCCGGCTCATGCCCTCGGGGAGGATGGCCACCGAGTCCACCGCCAGCAGCTTGGAGTTGAAGGCGCCGCCCCGGCAGTAGTTGCCGGTGGAGGGCCAGACGGCGTGGTCGGCGGTGGCGTCGAACTGGCCGGTGACCAGCCGGGGCACCAGGCAGCCGTAGGCGGCCCCCACCTTGTGGCAGCCGGTGGGGAACCACTTGCCCACCAGACAGATGATGCGGGCAGGGACGCCGGTGAGGGCGGAGGGCAGCTCAATGTAGTTGGGCACTTCCTGGTAGAGGCCGCCGGAGGCCTTGGCCTCGTTCTTCCAGGTGATGCGGAAGAGGTTGAGGGGGTCCACATCCCACAGGCCCACGTGGCGCAGCCGGTCCTGGATCTTGCCGGGCACGGTCTCCGGGTGTTTCATCTGCTGATAGGTGGGGATGACCACCCCGTTCTCCCGGGCTTTCTGGATGTTCCGGGCCAGGGCGTCGGGGTGGAGGGTGAGATCGATCATGACAAAAAGCCTCCTTCGTCGTGGGCGGCCGCCAGCCGTCCCGGGTGATGTTGGTGACTCCATCATAACATACCAAGGGGAGAAATCAAGGGGAAAGGTCAAACTTTGGGCGGGCGGAAAAACATTGACAAGGAGGCGGGGCGTGGTATGATGGAGGTAAGAACGACAATGGAGAGGGGGAGACAGCCATGGGCAGACGGATTGTGGCCGCCATTGGAGGCAACGCTTTGGGGGAGGCCCTGCCGGAGCAGCGCCGGGCGGCGGAGGAGACCGCCAAAGTGCTGGCCGGACTCATCCAGGGGGGCGACCAGGTGGTGCTGGTCCACGGCAGCGGACCCCAGATCGGCCTCATCAGCGCCGCCATGACCGGCCTCTCCCGCACCGATCCCGACCACCCCATGGCCCCCTTGTCGGTGTGCACCGCCATGGCCCAGGGCTACATCGGCTACGACCTCCAGAACGCCCTGGGGGAGGAGCTCCTCCGCCGGGAGTTGCACCGGCCGGTGGTCACCCTCCTCACCCAGGTGGAGGTGGACCCGGCCGACCCCGCCTTCGACCATCCGGACAAGCCCATCGGGGCATTCCTCACCCAGGCCGAGGCCCAGGAGATGGCCCGCCGGGGGAACCCGGTGATGGAGGACGCCGGCCGGGGCTGGCGGCGGGCGGTGGCCTCTCCCCGCCCCAAGCGGGTGGTGGAGCTGGAGAGCATCCGCACCCTGCTGGACCATGGCACCGTGGTGGTGGCCGGCGGCGGAGGCGGCATCCCCGTGGCCGCCCAGGGGAACGCCCTAAAAGGGGTGGGAGCCGTGGTGGACAAGGACTTCACCGCCGCCCTGCTGGCCCGGGAGCTGGACGCCCAGGTCCTCCTCATCCTCACCGGCGTGGCCGGGGTGTCCGTCCACTACGGAAAGCCCAACCAGCGCCAGCTCACCCACATGACGGTGGCGGTGGCCCGGGAGTATCTGGCCCGGGGGGAGTTCGCCGCCGGGTCCATGGGGCCCAAGGTAGCCGCCGGGGCGGAGTTCGCCCAGTCGGGGCCGGGCCGACGCTGCGTCATCACCGATCTGGAGCATGCCGCCGATGCCCTCCGGGGCCAGGCGGGGACCAGTATCGGATAAGGATGGCGTCTCGGGATGGTACAGCCGTTCCGTAGCTCCGTAAAACCTTCCCCCTTGCAGGAGGAAGGTGTCATGGCCAATGGCCATGACGGATGAGGGCCGCAGCGTGAAGAAAATGTGCCGGTGGCACATTTTAGCGTAGGCCCGGACAGCTATGCTGGCCGGGTTTCGCCGGATAGAAGAAGAGACGCTTTCAAAGACCGTTTCTTTTTCCCTGCTGGAAAAAGAACGGTTTTTGGAATCCAAAGAAAAAGGGGCTCCCGTGTGGGTTGAGTGGTCCCAAATAGGAATCCGGCGGCCCGTCTTTACGCCCCCGTAGAGCACCAGCCCCGTCTACGGTAGACTACCTCGGTGGAACAGGGATAACCTGTGGTCCTATCCAACATTTTTTCGCCGCCTGCGTGGGTGGGTATCGGGACGTGGTGGCGTTGCCTGTATTCCCTATTCACGCTTCACTTTTCCCTCTTCCTTTTATTTGTGGGGTGCGACGACCTCGGCGCGCCAAACCACGCTCCGGGGATGGGGTAGGGGCGGATAGCATCTGCCCGCAAAAATTTTCGCTGACAGGGGAAGGCGGCGGCGGAACCGTCGTCTGAGGGTACGTTCCTGGATCATTTGCTTCCAAAGAGGGAAGGCGATTCTGCCTTTCCTCTTTCTTTTTCAGCATAATTGAGATATAATGCCCATGATAGGAGGTGTACTTTTGTGGAAATTGGAAGAAGCATCCACCGAGTGGACGCCCTGGACAAGGTGACCGGCCGGGCGAAATATACCGACGATTTCCGGGGCCAGGGGGTCCTGGTGGCCAGAATCCTCCACAGCACCATCGCCAACGGCGTGGTGAAGGACATGGACCTCACCGAGGCCCGCAAGGTGCCCGGGGTGGTGAAGATCCTCACCTGCTTTGACGTTCCCGACATTCAGTTCCCCACCCCGGGCCACCCCTGGAGCGTGGAGGCCGCCCATCAGGACGTGGCCGACCGGAAGCTGCTGGCCCGGCGGGTGCGCATCTACGGAGAGGATATTGCCGTGGTGGTGGCCGAGGACGAGATCGCCGCCGAACACGCCCTGAAGGCCATCAAGGTGACCTATGAGGAGTACCCCGTCTACACCGACCCGGAGGCGGCCATGGCCCCGGGGGCGGTGGCCATCCACGACGAGCATCCGGACAACATCCTCCGGCACACCTGCTTTGACGTCCTCACCCCGGGGGCCGGCGGGCGGGGGGTGGACGAGGTCTTTGCCGACCCGGCCTACCGCCACTTTGAGGCCCACATCGACACTCAGGCCGTCCAGCACTGCCACATCGAGAACCCGGTGTCCTACGCCTGGATGGAGGGGGAGCGCATCGTGGTGGTGTCCTCCACCCAGATCCCCCACATCGTCCGCCGGGTCATCGGACAGGCCCTGGGCATCGGCTGGGGCAAGGTGCGGGTCATCAAGCCCTACATCGGCGGCGGTTTCGGCAACAAGCAGGAGGTCCTCTACGAACCCCTCAACGCCTGGATCACCACCCAGATCGGCGGGCGGAAGGTGAAGCTGGAGCTCACCCGGGAGGAGACCTTCCAGAACACCCGCTCCCGCCACGCCATCCACTTCGACGTTAAGGCCGCCGTGGACCCGGCGTCCATGCGTCTCATGGCCCGCACCTGCCGGGCGGTGAGCAACCAGGGCGGCTACGCCTCCCACGGCCACTCCATCGTGGCCAACGCCGTCACCGGCTTCCGCCAGACCTACCCCGACGCCTTCGCCCACCGGTCCGACGCCTATACCGTCTACACCAACCTGGGCTCCACCGGCGCCATGCGGGGTTACGGCATCCCCCAGTGTAACTTCGCCGGAGAGTGCTTCATGGACGACATTGCCCGGGAAATGGGCTGGGACCCCATGGCCTTCCGGCTCAAGAACATCATGCCCCTGGGCTACGTGGACCCCACCAACGGCATCACCTGCCACTCCACGGGCCTGGCCGAGTGCATCCGCAAGGGCGCTGCGTTCATGGACTGGGACAAACTCCGGGCAGAGTATGCCAAGCCCCAGACGGGGCCGGTCCGCCGGGGCATCGGCATGGCCGTCTTTTCCTACAAGACCGGTGTGTGGCCCATCTCCCTGGAGACGGCCTCCGCCCGGGTGATCCTCAACCAGGACGGCACCGTCCAGCTCCAGCTGGGCGCCACCGAGATCGGCCAGGGCGGCGACACCGTCTTTTCCCAGATGTGCGCCCAGGCCATCGGTATCCCCACCGAGGATGTACATATCGTCTCCTTCCAGGACACCGACACCGCCCCCTTTGACACCGGCGCCTACGCCTCCCGGCAGACCTATGTCACCGGCAAGGCCATCAAGAAGGCGGGCGAGTCGTTCCGGGCCAAGGTGCTGGACTTTGCCGCCGGGCTCACCAACCTGGACCGGGGCAACCTGGACATCCGGGGCCGGGACGTGGTGAGCACGGTCAGCGGCGAGGCGGTGCTCAGTCTGGCCGACCTGGCCATGGAGGCCTTCTACTCCCTGAGCCACTGTGAGCACATCACCGCCGAGGAGACCGTCCAGTGCAAGAACAACACCTTCGCCTTCGGCGCCTGCTTCGCCGAGGTGGAGGTGGATATCCCCGTGGGCAAGATCAAGGTGCTACGCATCGTCAACGTCCACGATTCGGGCAGGCTCATCAACCCCAAGCTGGCCGAGGCCCAGGTCCACGGCGGCATGAGCATGGGCCTGGGCTACGCCCTCAGCGAGGAAATGAAGTACGACGACAAGGGCCGTCTCCTCAACGGCAACCTCTTGGACTACAAGCTGCCCACCGCCATGGACCACCCGGAGCTCCACGCCCTCTTTGTGGAGACCGACGACCCCTCCGGCCCCTTCGGCAACAAGGCCCTGGGGGAGCCACCCGCCATCCCGGTGGCGGGCGCCGTCCGGAACGCCGTCCTCCAGGCCACCGGCGTGGCCATCCACCGGCTGCCCATGAATCCCCAGCGCATGGTGGAGGCCTTCACCGAAGCCGGACTCATCGAAAAGGGGGAATGAGCCATGTATGATCTTACATCCATCTACCGGGCGGCGTCGGTGGCCGACGCCATTGCCGCCCTGGAGCGTGACCCCCAGGCGGTGGTCATCGCCGGGGGCTCCGACGTACTCATCAAGATCCGGGAGGGCAAGCTGGCGGGCTGCCGGCTGGTGTCCATCCACGGCCTGGACGCCGAATTGGCCGGGGTCAAGGTCCAGGACAGCGGCGATCTGGACATCGGACCCCTCACCACCTTCCACAATGTGACCTTCGATCCCCTCATCCGGACCCACGTCCCCGTGCTGGGGGAGGCCGCCGACATGGCTGGCGGGCCCCAGCTCCGGGCGGTGGGCACCATCGGCGGCAACGTGTGTAACGGCGTCACCTCCGCCGACACCGCCTCCACCCTCATGGCCTTCGGCGCGCAGATGCACGTTCAGGGTCCCGACGGCTGGCGGGTGGTACCCATTGACGACTGGTACAAGGGGGTGGGCAAGGTGGATCTGCGGCCCGCCGAGCTCCTGTGCCGCATCGTCATCCCCAAGGCCAACTTCGAGGGCTGGACCGGCCACTACATCAAATACGCCCAGCGCAACGCCATGGACATCGCCACCCTGGGGGTGAGCTGCCTGGTGAAGCTGTCGGCGGATAAGACCGTCTGCGAGGACGTGCGCCTGGCCTTCGGCGTGGCGGCACCCACGCCCATCCGCTCCCACACCGCCGAGGACGGGGTCCGGGGCCTGACCGTGGCCCAGGCGGCGGAGCAGATCGGGGACCTGGCCCTCCAGGACATCAATCCCCGGACCAGCTGGCGGGCCTCCAAGGAGTTCCGGGTCCAGCTGGTGAAGGAGCTCTCCGGCCGCGCCCTCCTGGAGGCGGCCCGGAAGGGAGGTGCTCAGGTATGATGGAAATTCTGCACTGTACCGTCAACGGCAAGCCGGTGGAGGTGGGCTACGACCTGCGGGAGTCCCTGCTGGACACCCTTCGGGACCGGCTGGGCCTCACCAGCGTGAAGCGGGGCTGCGAGGTGGGGGAGTGCGGCGCCTGCACCGTCCTGGTGGACGGGGTGGCCATCGACTCCTGCATCTACCTCACCGCCTGGTGCGAGGGCAAGCACATCCTCACCGTGGAGGGTCTCCAGGGTGAGAACGGCGAGCTCAACCCCATCCAGAAGGCCTTCATCGAGGAGGCCGCCGTCCAGTGCGGCTTCTGCACCCCCGGCATTATCATGTCGGCGGTGGAGATCGTGGGCTCGGGCAAGCAGTACACCCGGGAGGAGCTGCGCAAGCTCATCTCGGGACATCTGTGCCGCTGCACCGGCTACCAGAACATCCTCAACGCCGTAGAGCGGGCAGTCGACGAGTGCCACAAGATTGTGGGTAAGTAACCTACTTTTTCTTGCCCTACTTTTCCTTGAAAGAAAAAGTAGGCAAAAAGAACTTTGGTACCGCTCTGTACCCGGTGCGTATCCGGCGTCTGCGCCCGGTCACGGGAGGAAGGGCGGAGATGAAGCGGTAAAAAAACTTTGAGCACCATAGGATAAAATCAGCGGGCGCTGCCGACCGGCAGCGCCCGTATTTTTACGACCTTCCCCCCACAGGGGGGAAGGTGCCCCAGTGCGCACACTGGGGCGGATGAGGGGGCGTTGGATAGAGGCAAAAGGGAGATTTTCTACCCTGCCCACCCTCATCCGTCATTTGCTTCGCAAATGCCACCTTCCCCCTGGAAGGGGGAAGGTTTTATGGGTGCGCCGAGTCGTCGCGCCCCACGAACAAAACAGTCCCGTTTCAGTGCGGCGGGCGGGTACGATCCGCCCCTACTCACATCACAAGGACAATCTGCCGCCCGCAAACAAAAAAACCGCCCCGGACCAGCGGTCCGGGGCGGCATAAGGTCCCTTTCTGACAGTGGGCCTGAACTCAGGCGGTCATGTCCTTCAGGTCCTCGGCCACGGTGAAGTCGGCCTCGGTAGCGGCCTTGACGTCGTCCACGGTGAACTCGGGGTTGATCTCGGTCATGACGAGGCCGTTCTCAGTGACCTCCATCACGCACATCTCAGTGATGATCTTGGTGATGCAGTGCACGGCGGTGTAGGGCAGGGTGCACTTCTTCAGAATCTTGGGCTTGCCCTTGGCGGTGTGCTCCATGGCCACAATGACGGTCTTGGCGCCCACCAGCAGATCCATGGCGCCGCCCATGCCGGGCATCTTCTTGCCGGGGATGATCCAGTTGGACAGAGAGCCCTCCTGGTCCACTTCCAGGCCGCCCAGGATGGTGGCGTTGACGTGACCGCCGCGGATGAAGCCGAAGGAGGTGGCGGAGTCGATGTAGCAGCCGAACTTGGCGGCCTGGGCGGGAGCGCCGCCGGCGTCGGTCTTGTAGGAGGGCTCAGCGTCGTCGGCGGTGGGCTTGGCGCCGGTGCCGATGATGCCGTTCTCGGACTGGAGGACCACATGCACGCCCTCAGGCAGATAAGCGGGGACCATGGTGGGCAGGCCGATGCCCAGGTTCACCACGTCGCCGTCCTTGAGCTCCTTGGCCACGCGCTTGGCAATGAAGCCTTTGATCTCAGACTTTTCCATTACAGCTTCCCTCCATCCACGATGTAGTTGACGAAAGCGCCGGAGGTGACGACGTTTTCGGGGGCGATGTCACCGATCTCCACCAGGTTGTCGGCCTCGGCGATGACCAGGTCGGCGGCGGTGGCCATAACGGTGTTGAAGTTACGGGTGGTGCCCTTGTACCACATGTTGCCGAACTTGTCGATCATGTGGGCGTTGACCACGGCCACGTCGGCGTGGACGGGCTTCATGAGCAGGTAGTCCTTGCCGTCGATGGTCTGCTTGCCCAGGCAGAAGGGGGAGTCCTCCACGATGGTGCCCACACCGGTGGGGGTGAGCACGCCGCCCAGGCCGGCGCCGGCGGCGCGGATCATCTCAGCCAGGGAGCCCTGGGGGATGAGGTCGACGGTGAGGGTCTTGTCCACCATGCTCTGGGTGGCCACGTCGGGGGTCATACCCACGTGGGTCGCGATGACGTGCTTGACCTGATGATTGTGGACCAGTTTGGCCATGCCGTAAAACTCTTCGCCATTGGGGCCGGTCGCCATGCCGCAGTCGTTGCCGATGATAGTAAAGTCCTTCTTGCCGCTGTTGGCCAGGGCTTCGATGATGTGATGGGCGCTGCCGCAGCCCAGGAAGCCGCCAAACATGATGGTTGCCCCGTCGGGGATCATGGCTACGGCTTCCTCCACGGAAATAATTTTAGCCACTGTTCGTTCCCTCCTAATAATAATGGCAGGTAGTCCCGGCAGGGGACCCACGTTCCTGTCGGTACTATGATGCTCACTCGTATTCTAGCACTTTTTCCAGGCGGTGGCAACACCTATGCCCCCGCCAAAACCCAAAATACCGGGGTGATTTTTCATAAAAATACCCGTAAAAAGGGGCGGGATCTTTTGGAAAGATCCCGCCCGGAATTGTGATGGGGAAATACGCGTCCCCGTCCCATTGAGACGGCACATTGTCCGCCTGTGACGGACTCAGACCCGATTGCTCCTGCGCCAGATGCCCATCTTTTCGGCGTCCTGAATGAGCTGCTCCCGGAAATCCGGGTGGGCGATGGAGATGATCTTCTCCGCCCGCTCCCAGGTGGTGGTCCCCTTCAGGTTCACCATGCCGTACTCTGTGACCAGGTAGTGGATGGTGGACCGGGGATCGGTGGCGATGGTGCCGGGGGTCAGGGTGGGCACGATGCGGCTCTTCAGGCTACCGTCCTTACCGGCGACGGTGGAGGACATGCAGATGAAGCTCTTGCCGCCCTTGGAGAGGTAGGCCCCCATGACGAAATCCAGCTGACCGCCGGTGCCGGAGATGTGCTTGATGCCGGCGCTCTCGGCGTTGACCTGACCGAAGAGGTCCAGGTCAATGGCGTTGTTGATGGAGATGAAGTTGTCCAGCTGGGCGATGACCCGCACGTCGTTGGTGTAGTCCACCGGGGCGCCCAGCACCTCCGGGTTGCGGTCGATGTAGTCGTAGAGCTTCTGGGTGCCGGCGGCAAAGGCGTACACCTGCCGTCCCTTGTCCAGGTTCTTGCGGGCGCCGGTAATCTTGCCCGCTTTGGCGATGTCCACGAAGGCATCCACGTACATCTCGGTGTGGACGCCCAGATCCTTCAGGTCGGACTGGGCGATCATGGCGCCGATGGTGTTGGGCATGCCGCCGATGCCCAGCTGGAGACAGGCCCCGTTGGGGATCTCCGGCACGATGAGCTCGGCCACGGCCCGGTCCACGTCGGTGGGGGCGCCGCCGGCGCCCAGCTGGGCCACCGGCGGGTTCTCACCCTCCACCACCATGTCCACGTCCTTGATGTTGATCTCGCTGCCCGTGAGGCCGATGCCCCAGGGCAGATTCTTGTTGACCTCCACGATGACCACTTTGGCCTTGGCCAGCATGTCAGCGATATGGGAGGTCACCAGCCCGAAGTTGAAGTTGCCGTGGGCGTCCATGGGTGTGACCTGGAGCATGGCCACGTCCACCTGGAGGTCCTCCCGGTAGAAGCGGGGCAGCTCGGAGTAGCGCATGGGGCTGAAGTAGCCCATGCCCTTGGCCACGATCTTGCGGTCAATGCCGCTCATATGCCAGGAATTCCAGACGAAGTGCTCAGGAGCATCTTCCGCCTTTGCGATCTCCGGCATCCACATGGTGACGCCGCCCCGGACCTTCACATCCGTAAGCTCGTCCTTGCGTTCCGCCAGGGCCTTGTCCAGAGCCACGGGATGGTTGGTACACCACCCATAGTCCACCCAGTCCCCGGACTTGACCACCTTCACCGCCTCGGCGGCGGTGGTCAGCTTCTCTTCATACAGCTTTTGATAATCCATGGGTCACCTCTGCTCAGGTCGGCCCGCGGCAATCAGCACTTCTCGAAGATGGTGGCAACGCCCATGCCGCCGCCGATGCACAGGGTGGCAAGGCCCTTCTTGGCCTCGGGGCGCTTGGCCATCTCGTGGAGCAGGGTGACGATGATGCGGGCGCCGGAGCAGCCGATGGGGTGGCCGATGGCGATGGCGCCGCCGTTCACATTCAGCTTGCTCAGGTCGAAGCCCAGCTCACGGCCCACGGCCACGGACTGAGCGGCAAAGGCCTCGTTGGCCTCGATGAGGTCGATGTCGTCGATGGTCACGCCGGCCTTGGCCATGGCGTTGCGGGAGGCGGGCACGGGGCCCACGCCCATGATCTTGGGATCGACGCCGCCCTGGCCCCAGCCGATGAGCTTGGCCATGGGCTTCAGGCCGTACTTCTCCACGGCCTCGCCGGAGGCCACGATGATGGCGGCGGCGCCGTCGTTCAGGCCGGAGGCGTTGGCGGCGGTGACGCGCTGGACGTGCTTGCGGGCATCGGCCTCATGGATCTGGGTGGGCTGGAAAGTGTGGACAACCTGGTCCACCACGCCCTCGGGACCCACGGGGAAGGCGCCCTTCAGCTTGGCCACGGACTCGGCGGTGGTGCCGGCCTTGGGGTACTCGTCCACCTTGAACTCCACCATTTCCTTCTTCTTCTTGACCATCACCGGGACGATCTCGTCGTTGAAGCGACCGGACTCGATGGCGGCGCAGGCCTTCTGCTGGGAGGCGGCGGCGAACTCGTCCAGCTCCTGACGGGTGATGCCCCAGATGTCGCAGATGTTCTCAGCGGTGGTGCCCATGTGATAGTTGTTATAGGCGTCCCACAGGCCGTCCTTGATCATGGTGTCGACGACCTTCTTGTCGCCCATGCGGGCGCCCCAGCGCTCGTCGGGGAGGGCGAAGGGAGCCTGAGACATGCTCTCGGTGCCGCCGGCCACGATGATGTCGGCGTCGCCGCAGATGATGGCGCGGGCGGCCTCCATGACGGACTTCATGCCGGAGCCGCAGACCATGTTAACGGTAAAGGCGGGAACGCTGTAGGGGATACCGGCCTTCACAGTGACCTGACGAGCGATGTTCTGGCCCAGGCCAGCGGTGAGCACGCCGCCGAAGATGACTTCGTCCACGTTCTCAGGAGCCACATTGGCGCGCTTGAGGGCTTCCTTTACGACAACGGCGCCCATATCCACGGCGGGGGTGTCCTTCAGGCTTCCGCCGAAAGAGCCAACAGCGGTGCGGCAGCAATTTACAATGTAGACATCTCTCATGGGTATCTGACCTCCAATTAAGTAAATTTTTTAGAGCTTGTGCTTTCCCATCCACTTGCTTCTGGGGAGTATTATATATGATTGTCCCCAAAAATGCAACCGCGAGGTGAGGGGAACCTCACAAATAAGTGCGCGATCACTGTATTTTCTCCCATTTTAAAAATCCGGAGGCGAAGTTGTTCTGGTGAGCGGAACATGCGTTTGTAGAGAAGTTCCGATTGTCTTGTGAACAGAATGAGTGGTCCTACCAATTGAAAAAAGGACCCCGACCTGATGGGCCGGGGTCCGGAGGGGGATGGGATACGTTCTGTGCTCAGGGGGTGGTGGGGGGAGGCGCGGCGGGGGCGGCGTAGTCCTCCACCAGCCTGGTGGCCAGCTTCAGGGGGTCCTCCCCCTTCTTGAGCCGGAGGGCCAGGTGGGGCTTTTCCCCGGCGGAGAAGAGGAGGCGGCCCCGGTAGGCCTGGCCGCCGCAGAGGGAGGAGACCTTCTGAAAGTCCACCTGGGAGAGGACGAAGAGGAGGCGCTCCCCCTTCTGGGCGATCTCGGAGATGCCGCACGCGGCGGCGGCGGCGCGGAGGAGGGCCACCGAGATGAGGTTGTTGACGGTGCGGGGCGGGTCGCCGTAGCGGTCGATGAGCTCATCCACCAGGTCGTCGGCGTCGTGCTCGCTGCGGATGCGGGCAATCCGGCGATAGAGGTCCATGCGCTGCTCGGGGGAGGGGACGTATTTGTCGGGGATGGAGGCGGCCACGGTCAGGTCGGCGGAGCACTCGGCGGGGAGCTGGGCGGTCTCGCCCTTCTCCTCCAGCACCGCCTCCTCCAGCAGCTTGAGGTACATGTCGTAGCCCACGCTCACCAGGAAGCCGGACTGCTCGGGGCCCAGCACGTTGCCGGCCCCCCGGATCTCCAGGTCCCGCATGGCGATCTTGAAGCCGGAGCCGAATTCGGCGAACTCCCGGATGGCGGCCAGGCGCTTGGTCTGGACCTCGGTGAGCACCTTGCCCTTCCGGTAGGTCATATAGGCAAAAGCCCGCCGGGCCGACCGGCCCACCCGCCCACGGAGCTGGTGGAGCTGGGAGAGGCCCATCCTGTCGGCGTCCTCGATGATGAGGGTGTTGGCGTTGGGGATGTCGATGCCCGTCTCGATGATGGTGGTGCATACCAGGATGTCCACCTCGCCGTCGGTCATTTGACTCATGACGTCGTTGATGGCCTCCTGGGTCATCTTGCCGTGGGCCACCGCCACCCGGGCGTCGGGCAGCATGGCCTGGATGCGTCCGGCGGTGCGGTCGATGGTCTCCACCCGGTTGTGGAGGTAGTAGACCTGGCCGCCCCGCTCCAGCTCCCGGCTCATGGCGTCCCGGAGCACCGACCAGTCGTGCTCCAGCACGTAGGTCTGCACCGGCTGCCGGTCCTGGGGGGGCTCCTCCAGGGTGGACATGTCCCGTATGCCCGAGAGGGCCATGTTGAGGGTGCGGGGAATGGGGGTGGCCGAGAGGGTGAGCACGTCCACCTGCTTGGAGAGCTCCTTGAGCTTCTCCTTGTGGGCCACGCCGAAGCGCTGCTCCTCGTCCACCACCAGCAGCCCCAGGTCCTTGAATTGGACGTCCTTGTTGAAAAGGCGGTGGGTGCCGATGAGGAGGTCCACCTTGCCCGCCCGCAGGTCCATGAGGGTCTGGCGCATCTGGGCCGGGGTGCGGAAGCGGGAGACCACGTCGATCTCCACGGGGAACTTGGCGAACCGCCGCCGGGCGGAGAGGTAGTGCTGCCGGGCCAGGACGGTGGTGGGGGCCAGAATGGCGGCCTGCTTGCCGTCCAGGACGCACTTCATGATGGCCCGGAAGGCCACCTCGGTCTTGCCGTAGCCCACGTCGCCGCAGAGGAGCCGGTCCATGGGCTTGGGCGTCTCCATGTCCCGCTTGATGTCCTGGATGCACCGGAGCTGGTCGTCGGTCTCGGTGTACTCGAACTGGTCCTCAAACTCCCGCATCCAGGGGGAGTCGGGGGCGAAGGCGTAGCCGGGCAGCCGCTCCCGCTGGGCGTAGAGCTGGATGAGGCCCTTGGCCAGGTCCTGGACCGCCTTTTTGGCCCGGGTCTTGGTCTTTTCCCAGTCGGTGCCCCCCAGCTTGTTAAGCTTTTTGTGCTCGGTGTCGTCGCCGGAACCGACATACTTGCTCACCAGGTCCAGCTGGGTGGCGGGGACGTAGAGGGTGTCGGAGCCGGCATAGGCGATTTTGACATAGTCCTTCTGCACCCCGTCGGTGCTCATCTTGACCATGCCCACGTAGCGGCCTATGCCGTGGTGCTCGTGGACCACCAGGTCGCCGGGAGAGAGGTCGGCGTAGGAGGCCAGCTTCTGGCGGCTGGAGTCCTTCTTGGACCGGACCTTCCGGGCGGGGACGGCCCGGCCCTCGGTGAGCACCGCGGCGGCGGCGCCGGGGTACTCGAAGCCGGCGGAGAGGCCACCCAGGCAGATGACGGCCTTGCCGGGGCCGGGGAGCTCATGGAGCTGGAAGTCCACGGCGGTGCGGACCTTCTTCTCCCGGAGCATGGCCTGGAGGTCCAGGCACCGGCGCTCGGCGGAGGCCAGCACCACGGTGGCAAAGCCCGCCCGCTGGTAGTGCTCCAGGTCGGCGGCGGCGGTCTCCAGGCTGGCGCCGTAGGAGGGGAGCTGCTTGGTGAGCACGTCCAGCAGGGATTTGGGCCGCAGGGGGTAGGTGTTGGAGGTGAAGGTGTCCAGAAAGACCACCGGATAGTCGGAGAGCCGGGCCATCAGCTCCTCAAAGGTGCGGACAAACCGGGCGATCTGTCCCGCCACCAGCCCCGACTCCAACAGGGTCTTGACGTCCTCCTCCATGCGCCAGAGGTAGTTCCGGGCCCGCTCCGCCACCCGGGGGCTCTCGGCAAGGCACACCACTGCGTCCTCGGGCAGGTAGTCCGCCGCCGTGGCCAGCTCGGGGTAGATGAGGGCCAGATAGCGGTCCATGGCGGGGAAGGAGAGACCCTGGGAGAGCCGCTCCCGGTCCTGGGAGAGGGTGGTGAGGAGGGTGGCGTGGTCTCCCTTGGAGCCCTTTACCTGGGAAATGAGGCCGTCCATGGCCTCGGTGAGGCCCACGTAGCCGCCGGGGGAGAGCTGGGGCAGCACCTCGGCCACCGGCAGGATGTCGCAGACCTGGCGGTTCTCCACCCGGCGCTGGGAGGCGGGGTCGAAGGTGCCCATGGCGTTGATCTCGTCCCCAAAGAACTCGCAGCGAACAGGCTCGGCGCAGGCGGGGGAGAAGAGGTCCAGGATGCCGCCCCGGAGGGCGAACTGGCCCACGCCCTCCACCTGGTCGCAGCGGACGTAGCCGGCGGCGGTGAGGGTCTCGGCCAGCTCATTGAGGTCGTGGACCTCACCCACCCGCAGGGTGTAGACGGTCTGGAGGAGGAGGTGTTTGGGCAGGGTCCGCTGGAGGAGGGCCTCCGGGGTGGTGACCACCAGGGGCGGCTCGTCCTGGGCCAGGGTGCGGAGAGCGGCCAGGCGCCGGTGCTCCCACTGACGGGAGACCACGGCGGCGTCGTGGAAGGTGAACTCCCGGCTGGGCAGGGTGAGGACGGCCTCGCCGGTGAAGGCGTGGAGGTCCTCGGCCAGGCGCTGGGCCTCCCCCTCGTCGGGGCACACCACCACCACCGGCCGGCCGGCCTTGACCCGGAGCCCGGCGGCAAAATGGGCGCGGTGGACCGCCGCCAGGCCGGACACGGCCGCCGGGCAGGCGCCCGAGTCCAGGGCGGTGAGCAGGGAGCCGAATTCCGGCACCCGGTCCAGGATGTGGAGAAGCTCTTTCATACGGTGCTCCTTTGGCGGTGGGTGGTGGGGATAAAGATGGAGTATGGGTGGCTATCATCCGCCCAATAAGCCTTCCCCTGGGGGAAGGTGGCTGGCCGGAGGCCAGACGGATGAGGGGGAGCCTTGCCGCGTGGTGTTACATCTCGTTTCTTTATCTTTCTGTGACGTGAAAGGACGGGAGAGACGGTCAAAGACCGTTTCTTTTTCCCTGCCGGAAAAAGAACGGTTTTTGGAATCCAAAGAAAAAGGGGCTACCGAGCGGGTTAGGTGATTCCAAATAGGAATCCGGCGGCCCGCCTTTACGCCCCGTAGAGGACCAGCACCGTCCAAGGGAGACTCCGCCGGCGGAACAGGGACAAGCCGTGGTCCTATCCCAACTTTTTTCGCCGCCTGCGTAGGTGGGGGTCGGGACGTGGTGGCGCTGCCTGATGTTACCTCTATCGTAGGGCGTGGCAATCGGAGGCCCCGGGGGGTACATCCAATAGGGGGGCCGTCAGGCCGGGGTGAGCGGTACGGACTTTGCCCCGACGACGTCGCGCCCCACAAATCAAGTGGTTCCGAGCTGCCACGTCGGGCGGCTGATAGCCGCCCCTACACAAAACGGTGCAAGTCAGGACGTAGGGGCGGAGACCATCCGCCCGGGCCGGGCGGTCTTACCCGTTATATTGGTTCATGGCCTTGTCCACGCCCTCCCGGATGAGACACTCGGCGGCGTCGGCGGCCTTTTTGACCGCCTCCTCCACCGCCTTCTTGTCCTCGCCCTGGAACTTGCCCAGGACCCAGTCGGCCATGTCGTAGTCGGGGTGGGGCTTCTGGCCCACCCCCAGCCGGATGCGGGGGAACTGGTCGGTGCCCAGGTGGGCGATGATGTTCTTGAGGCCGTTGTGGCCGCCGGCGGAGCCGGACCGGCGCACCCGGATCTTGCCGGGGGCCAGGGACACCTCATCGGAGATCACCAGCACGTGCTCCGGGGGGATCTTGTAGAAGGCGGCGGCCTCATGGACGGCCTCGCCGGACAGGTTCATATAGGTCACCGGCTTCATGAGCAGGACCTTCTGGTCCCCCACGGTGATGGTGTTGGTGAGGGCCCGGAACTTCAGGCGCTGGACGGGGACGTTGTGTCGCTCGGCCAGCTCGTCGGCCACCATAAAGCCTACGTTGTGGCGGGTGTTTTCATACTGGTCTCCGGGGTTGCCCAGGCACACCAGCAGCCAGTCCACGCCGCCGCTCTTTTTGTTGAAAAGCATAGTACACCTCGCAGGGCCGCCAACCGAAAAAAGACGGCAAACGGCCAAAGGGGGCAGAGCCTTGGCTCTGCCCCTAAAGTCTTTGGTAAAGTCTCTGTTTGACGGCATCGGTTCCCCTCGGCCCATGGGTCACAGGGGGCCGCAGTCGGAAGGATGGATCAGTTGAAGAGCTTGGAGACGGAGATCTCCTCATAGATGCGCTCGATGGCCTCGGCAAACATCTCAGCCACGGAGAGATACTTGATCTTAGCACAATTCACGTCCGGACGGGCGGGAATGGTGTCGAGGAAGATGACCTCGTCCAGGACGCTGTCCTGGATGCGCTGGATGGCGGGGCCGGAGAGGACGCCGTGGGAGGCGCAGGCGGTGACGGACTTGGCGCCGCCGATCTCCACCAGGGCCTTGGCGGCGCCGCAGAGGGACCCGCCGGTGTCCACCATGTCGTCCAGGAGGATGACCCGCTTGTCGCGGACGTCGCCGATGATGTTCATGACCTCGGAGGAGTTGGCCTTCTGGCGGCGCTTATCCACGATGGCCAGAGGCATATCCAGCTTCTGGGCGAAGGCGCGGGCCCGGGCCACGGAGCCCACGTCGGGGGAGACCACCATAACCTCATCGTGGCAGTCCTTGTACTTCTCGATGAAGTGGTGGACGAAGATGGGGGAGCCCAGCAGATTGTCCACGGGGATGTCGAAGAAGCCCTGGATCTGGTTGGCGTGGAGGTCCATGGTCAGCACCCGGTCGGCGCCGGCGCGGGTGATGAGGTTGGCCACCAGCTTGGCGGAGATGGGGTCGCGGGGCTTGGTCTTGCGGTCCTGACGGGCGTAGCCGAAGTAGGGGACCACGGCGGTGATCCGGCCGGCGGAGGCCCGCTTCATGGCGTCGATCATGATGAGGAGCTCCATCAGATTGTCGTTGACCGGGGAGCAGGTGGACTGGACCACGAAAACGTCGGAGCCGCGGACGGTCTCGTAGATGGACACGGACTTCTCGCCGTCGGAGAAGGTGCCCACCTCGGCGTTGCCCAGCTGGGTGCCCAGCTTCTTGCAGATGTCCAGCGCCAGCTTGGGGTTGGAGTTGCCAGCGAAGATCTTGATGTCCTTGCCGTGTGCGATCATTTCAGCATCCCTCACAAAATGTTATTTTTTCTTTCCTTTATGTCGCATTCACAGGCCCACGCCTGGATGTCACTTACTTTTTGCCCTTGGCCCGGCGGCGCTTGGCCGCCCACTGGACCTTGATGGTCTGGGGAGAGCGGGCGATGCACAGGCTGTCCGCCGGCACATCCTCGGTAACGGTGCTGCCCGCCGCCGTGTAGGCGCCGTCCCCGATCTTCACCGGGGCCACCAGGTTGGTGTTGCAGCCGATGAAGGCGTTGTCCCCGATGGTGGTGCGGAACTTGGCGGTGCCGTCGTAGTTCACCGTCACCGTGCCGCAGCCGAAGTTGATGTGGGACCCGGCGTCGGTGTCCCCCACATAGGTGAGGTGGGAGATCTTGGTGCCGTCGCCGATGGTGGAGTTCTTGAGCTCCACGAAGTCGCCCACCTTCACGTCCTTGCCCACGTGGCAGTTGGGCCGCACGTAGGCGAAGGGCCCCACGGTGGTGCCGTCGTCCACGGTGGACTCGTTGAGCTGGGAGGCGTTCACCGTCACCCGGTTTCCGATGACGCAGTCCCGGATCATGGTGTTGGGGCCGATCTCACAGCCCGCGCCGATGACGGTCTCCCCCCGCAGGATGGTGCCGGGGAGGATGACGGTGCCGCCGCCCACCTTGACCCGGGGGCCGATATAGGCCTGCTCCTTGTCGATGAAACGGACGGGGGCGGCGGAGAATTCGCCGCACAGCCGCTCCACCGAGGCGTGGCGGGCGAAGTACTGGGCGCTGTCCCAGACGGGGGTGGGGCGGTCCAGGGGCAAAAGCCCCTTATAGGTGCCGGGGGTGACGCCGAAGGCGCCGCCCTGGGCCCGGACGGCGGTCAGGAAGTCGCCGCCCTCCTCCATGGCGGAGCGGAGGGCCTGGGCGTCCATGGTGTAGGCGCCGGCGTCCTCACCCCGGGGCAGGCCCTCCCCGAAGCGGCCGGTGAGCCGGCCAGCCCCCTGGTCGTCCAGAAAGACGGGGCGGGTAAAGACCAGCACGGAGCCCTCCAGATCGGAGAGAAAGGCGGACAGGCGCCCGGCGGCGTCGCCGGCGCCCTCGGTGACGAATTGCGTCCCGGCGGGGAAGCAGGCTTCTGCGGCGGCCTGGTCGTCGCCGTGGCAGACCACCAGGAAACGCTCCACGCCGGCGCGCTCCAGCGCCGCCGACAGCCAGGTACAGGCCGGGTCAAAGAGAATGTCTTGCAGCATGAGGGAGGGGGTGTCGTCCTCCCGGGGCAGGAACACGATGGCTCCCATAGATCCCATAAGAAAAGCCTCCAGAAAAGAGTTCGGATCAGGGCGGTCCGGCACGCCGTCCGCCCGCGCGTGAACATTATATCAGATTGGTATGTGTTTTGCACTCCTAACCGCAAATTTTTTCGCGGAAGGGCGATTGGTAGTACCAAAACAGACCAAAACACGGGGTTTTCCGTCAAAATGCCGGAAAAATGGGGGATAAAAGGGGGTATGGGCGCTTTCACATCCGACCTGCGCCGCAGCAAAGGCAATCCCAGGCAGCGCCACCACGTCCCGATACCCACCCACGCAGGCGGCGAAAAAATGTTGGATAGGACCACAGCTTTTCTCTGTTCCACCGACGGAGTCACCTGTGGACGGTGCCGGTCCTCTACGGGGGCGTAAAGACGGGTCGCCGGATTCCTATTTGGAGCCACTCAACCCCCACGGGAGCCCCTTTTTCTTTGGATTCCCAAAACCATTCTTTTTCCAGCAGGGAAAAAGAAATGGGTTTTGAACGGTCCTTGTGGGACCACTTAACGCCCCCCTCATCCGTCATGGCCGTC
>NZ_CALXEE010000016.1 GCF_944387245.1 uncultured Intestinimonas sp.
GTGAGCCGGAGTATCTGCCGTCTATCCTGCGCAGGAGTGAGGGTCTGAGAGCGGCGGGACATACTGTCCCGCCGCTCAGCCTGTCGAAAAAGTGCCCATATGTCAAATCGTATGCAAGAGCCTCGCAGAGTTCCGTCGTCCGCAGACGACGGAATCAAGTCAAATCTGTTTTTTCCGGGGACATGTGCCTCGGAAAAAACACTTCTCAGGCCGCAAGTGTGGAATTTGGCCGCTCCGGACAAATTATGCGCGCAGCGGCCTGCATCTCTTCGAAAAAATGCTTGCATTTTTGAGAGAGCCTGTCGACTTTGTCGACAGGCTCAGCGGCGGGACATACTGTCCCGCCGCTCTGACTGTCAAAAGGACCCCAGCAGCTTTTTTGACTGCCTGTATTCCTTTGCATTTCCACATCGGTTGGGGCAGAAATGTCCTTGCTTCGCTTACCACCGCTCTTTGGGGCGCAACCAGAGTCTATACCGAGGAAGGCTTCCCTATGTTTGGCGTCCGCTGCATCGTCATCAACGACAGAGAAGATCCAACAGGTGAAGACGGTGTCCCATTACCAACGCTGTCCCCACCGCCGAGGGGGCGGTGCAGCTGGCCATGGAGGAGCTGCCCATCACCCTCCACGGGGCCCGGGTGCTGGTGGTGGGCTTCGGCCGGGTGGGAAAGCTCACCGCCCACCGCTTCCGCGCCCTGGGGGCACGGGTGAGCGTGGCCGCCCGGAAGTGGGCCGACCTGGCCTGGGCCGAGGCCTACGGCTACGCCCCCGAGCACCTGGAGGGGCTGGACGAGAGCCTGTGCGCCTATGACCTGGTGGTGAACACCGCCCCCGCCCGGGTGCTGGACGCCCGCCGCCTGGAGCAGCTGGAGCCCGACTGCCTGGTCATCGACCTGGCCTCCCGCCCCGGCGGGGTGGATCTGGAGGCGGCGGCCCGGCTGGGGGTGCGGGTCATCTGGGCCCTCTCCCTGCCCGGCAAGGTGGCCCCCGTCACGGCGGGGAAGATCCTCCGGGACACCATCTGTCACATTCTCTGTGAGTTAGGAGTCTGAGCATGGAACACATTCGGGTGGGATTCGCCTTCTGCGGGTCCTTTTGTACATACGACCAGGTGATGCCGGCCCTGGAGCGGGCCAAGGCCCGGTACGGGGACGTGACCCCCATCATCTCCGAAAAGAGCGCCGAGACCGACAGCCGCTTCGGCCCCGCCCACGAGTTCATCCGGGAGATGGAGCGCATCTGCGACCGGCGGGTCATCGACACCATCCTCAAGGCCGAGCCCATCGGCCCCAAAAAGCTGCTGGATGTGCTCATCATCGCCCCCTGCACCGGCAGCACCCTCTCCCGGCTGGCCAACGGCATGAGCGACACGTCGGTGACCATGGCGGCCAAGGCCATGTGGCGCAACGGCCGGCCGGTGGTGGTGGCCGTCTCCACCAACGACGGCCTGGCCGGCTCGGCCAAGAACATCGCCGCCCTGCTGGACAAAAAGCACGTCTTCTTCGTCCCCTACCGCCAGGACGACCCCGTGGGCAAGCCCACCTCCCTGGTGGCCGACTTCACCAGGATCAACGACACGGTGGACGCCGCCCTCCAGGGCCGGCAGCTCCAGCCCCTGCTGCTGGGTCCGGCGTGAGGGCGCCCCCGGTCCCCTTCCCTTGACAGGCCGCCGGAAGTCCGGTTAAAATAATAAGAAAAAACAGCCAGCGCGGGACTGGGACACAGGTGGGAAGAACGGATGGGGAAGAAGACAGCACATTGGAAGAGTCCTCTGGCGGCGACGCTGTTGCTGGTGGGCCTGCTCGCGGCCGCCAGCTTTTTCGTGACCAGCCGGATCAACCAGATGGAGGAGCAGTCCAGCTTTGTCCGGCTGGCCGAGGAGGCCGGCAAGCTGGCCCGGGGCATGGAGCAGACGGTGCGGTCAGACTGGGAAAAGCTCACCCTGATCGCGGAGATCATGGCCGACCGGCCCGGGGAGATGGAGGAATTTCTGGGTCTCTATCAGGACACCGGCAGCTTCTTCACCCGGCTGGAGCTGCTGCTGCCGGGAGATGTGGTGGTCACCAGCGACGGGGAGCGGAAAAGCGCCGCCGGCATCCTCTCCTTTGCGGCGCTCTCCGCCCAGGGGCCCCACGTCTCGGACCGGGAGGAGGGGCTCCACGGGGAGGGCCTGGTGGTGCGGCACTATGTGCCCGTGACGGTGGACGGGGAGACGGCGGCGGTGCTGTGCGGGGTCGTCGAGCTGGGGAACATGGTGGAGGACCTGCCCTACACCCCCTACAGCGGCGAGACCGCTGTGTACATCATCGACGGGGCCACCGGGGATTTCCTCGTGGACACCTGGCACGCCGGCCAGCCCCTGGGCAACATCTGGGAGATGGGCGGCCGCCCCATGGCGGAGGGCTATGACGACGCCCAGCTCCGCCAGGGCCTGGTGGACGGGGAGAGCAACTTCGTGGTGTTCGTCTCCAACACCACCGGAGAATACCTCTACTTCTACTATGCCCCCCTGTCCATCAACCAGTGGCGGGTGGCCATGTCGGTGCCGGAGGACCTGGTCTTCTCCGGGGCGCGGCGCATCCGGAGCCTGCTGGCGGCCCTGCTGGGGGTGGAGAGCGTGGTCTTTGTCCTCTACATCGGCTGGATGATCCTCTACGTCCGGCGGGAGACGGGGGAGAAGCAGCGGCAGCTGGACGCCATCAACTACATCTACGATGTGGAGAAGCTCCTCTTCAACGCCCACGAGCACCGGGAGAACATCTCCCGGTCCCTGGAGGTGGTGGCCCGGATGCTGCCCGCCCGGCGGGTGGCCTTCACCATGCTGGAGAAGGGGGGCGAGGGGGTCAGCTACCTCTGGGAGGCGGGGGGCCGGACCGAGCTGGGCAGCGCCCTGCTGGAGGGCGCCCCCGCCCTGGCCGACCGCTTCACCGGCGGCCGGGAGGAGGTCACCGCCCGGGGGGCGGCGGAGGTGCGGGCGCTCCTGCCCGGCGCCCCCGCCGGCATGGAGGACCTGGCTGCCGTCCCGGTGGAGGACAGCAAGGGGGTGCTCCGGGGGGTCCTGTCGGCCAGCGGCCTGTCCGGCCGGACGGACTGCGCCGCCATGCTCCGAAGCGTGGGCATCAGCTACGCCATGCTCTCCGGCAATACCAGGACCTACCAGGAGATGCGCCGCCAGGGGACGGAGGACGTCCTCACCGGGCTATATAACCGCAACCGGTACGCCCAGGACCTGGGCCGCATCGCCTCCGCCTGCCGCACGGGGCTCAGCTGCCTCTTCATCGACGCCAACGGCCTCCACGAGCTCAACAACACCCAGGGCCACGAGGCCGGGGACCGGATGCTCCAGGCCGTGGCCCGGCAGATCCGGGCCCACTTCGGCGGGGATATGGCCTACCGGGTGGGGGGCGACGAGTTCATCGTCTTCGCCGTGGATGAGGAGCGGGAGGAGGTCCTCCGCCGGGGAGAGGCCCTGTCCGCCGCCCTGGAGGGTGAGGGCTGCTATGTCTCGGTGGGGGTGGACTGGGTCCCCGCCCCGGTAGAGGACCTGGAGCAGGTGGTCAAACAGGCCGAAAAGCGGATGTACGACCGCAAGCGGGCCTACTACGAGGACGCCTGGCACGACCGCCGGGCCCGGTGACCGCCCAAACCGCACAGAATCAAACGCCGTCCCCCTCCGGGCAAGGCCCGGAGGGGGACGGCGTTTGCGTTAGGAAGGGGGCACGGCGCCTCCCCCTCACAGCCGGCCCGACCGGTGGGCGATCAGCTGGGCGGCGATGGAGATGGCGATCTCCGCCGGGGTCTCCCCGCCGATGGGCAGGCCGATGGGGGAGTGGACCCGGTCCAGCTCCGCCGGCGGAAAGCCCAGCTCCGCCAGCCTTTCCCGGGCGGCGGCCGCCTTGCGGCGGCTGCCGATGCACCCGATGTAGGGGGCGGGGGTGGTGAGGACCTGGGCGAGCAGCTCAAAATCGCTCTGGTGGCCGGGGGTCATGATGACCACATAGTCCCGGTCGGTGACGGTGATGTGGTCGAAAATCCGGCGGTAGTCCCCCAGGATGACCCGGCTGGCCTGGGGGAAGCGCTGGGGCAGGGCGGCCTGGGGCCGGTCGTCGAAGAGGACCACCCGGAACCCCACATGGGCCAGCAGGGGGCACAGCTCCCGGCCCACGTGGCCGCCCCCGAAGAGGTAGACCACCCCCGCCCGGACCAGGGGCTCCACGTAGAAGGAGGGGGCCTCCTTCCGGAGAACGCCGCGGCTTAGAAGCATGGGGCGCAGGTCCTCCATGCTGAGGGCGTCGGCGAAGCGGAGCCCGTGGGAGGCGTCGTAGAGGCCCAGGGACCAGGATAAGCCCTCCTGGACAGGGGTGATGAGCCACACGTCCTCGTCACAGCGGGTCAGGGCCTCCACAATGGCGTCCAGCACGGGGAGAGCGGCGGCGTCCAGGACCTGGAAGGCCACCGTTACATTACCCCCGCAGATCATGCCGATGTCCTGGACCTCGTTGGGGGAGAGGCGGAAGGCGTGGACCAGGGAGGCGCCGCCGGAACGGAGGAGCTCCTGGGCGTACTCCTGGCTCTTGCGCTCCACGGCGCCGCCGCCGATGGTGCCCCGGCAGGCGCCGTCGGCAAAGACCGCCATTTTGGCCCCCGCCCCCCGGGGGGCGGAGCCGGAGCTGGCCACGATGGTACACAGGACGGCCCCCTCCCCCCGGTCCAATGCGGCGCGGAGGGCCTCAAAAAGTTCTTTCATGTCACACACCTCCCTGGGCGCTCTGCCTGCCGATGGAGTTGGCCACCAGGGCGTCGTACTGCGCCCGGGTCAGCGCGCAGTGGTAGAAGAGATCGTAGTACCGGGCCACCTCCTCATAGAGGTCGTAGCCGGCCTCCTCGGGGTAGAGGAGCTTGGCCATCCACAGCATCCCCAGGTACCGCTGGACCGAGGGGGGAAAGCCCATCCAGTTGTAGGGGCCCATGGGAGTCTCATAATAATGGCCGGCGGCGATGGCGGTGAGCTGCCCCCAGGCGGGGTCCTCCCCCACGGCGTCATAGGCGCTGTCGGGGGCGAAAATGATGTAGTCGGGGTCCCAGAGCAGGATCTGCTCCAGCCCCACCTCATTGCCGGTGCCCTTGGAGGAGGGGGACTCCACCACCGCCAGGTTGTTGGACAGAAGGTCGATGATCTCGGAGTGGTAGGAGTTTTGGGCGATGACGTTCTGGCCGTCGGGGCCGGTGATGTAGAGGAGGTCCACCTTGTCCACCCGGCCGGCGATGTCCACGGCCCGGGCGTAGACCTCCTCACAGTAGGAGGCCAGGGCCTCGGCCTCGGCCTCCATGCCCACCAGATCCCCCAGCAGGCGGTAGGCTTCCCCGGTGGTCTGGGTGGTGGCGGTGATGTGGACAAAGGGCACGCCGGTCTGCTCCTGAAGGGCGTCCAGGTCCTCCACGATGGTGTCCTTGGGCTCGCCCACGTCGATGACCACCTGAGCGCCGGAGGAGAGCAGGGTCTCCAGATTCAGCTCACCCTTGCCGCCGTAGAGCTGGCCCAGCAGGGGGAGGTTGTAGTACTCGGTGTCCAGATAAGCCTCGGCACTGGCGTCCCACTCGTTGGCGATGCCCACCAGCTTGTCGGGGCATAGGGCGAAGAGGACGATCTGGGCCAGGGGGCCGGAGACGGCCACCTTGTCGATCTGGGCGGGGAGCTCCACCTCGCGGCCCACAGAGTCGGTGAAGATACGGGCCTCGGCGGTGGCGTCGGCCCCGGCACTCTGCGTCTCCACCGGGGCGGAACCGGTGGGGGACGGGGTGGCGGCGGTGCCGCCGCCGCAGGCGCACAGGGAGAGGCTCAGGGAGAGGGCGAGGAGCAGAGAGAGCGGCTTTTTCATGGTTCCAAACTCCTTTCAGTTTCCGGGGGAATATCCTTGGCGTCGAAGATCAGGACCGATACCGTTCGGTCCACCGGCAGGCGGTAGGGGTACTGGGGGGCGTCCTGGGGCTCCAGCCGGGCGCGGACAAAGTCCTCGGTGATGTCGCCGGGGTCGGTGTCCTTGCTGTAGAGCCGGAAGAATCGGAGACCGTCCTCCACGCTCTTCAGCGGCTGGTCCAGGCGCAAGGCCAGCTCCCGGCGGGTGAAGGGGATGCTCAGCTCAGTGAGGCGGCGCTCCAGCTCGGCGCCGCCGTGGCGGCGGTCGGGGATCTTTTCCCGGGAGAAGCGGTGGTGGGTCCACACCGGCTTCACCACCACTACCTTACCCCGGCACTGCTGGCGGGCGCAGCGGAGGATCTCCTCTGGGGAGCCGAAGAAACAGAAGAGCATGGCGTCGTAGGGCTCCGCCGGAGGCTGGGTGAAGAGGTCCCCCTCCCGGATTTCCAGGTTGGGGAAGGTGTTTTTCCGCCGGAGCACGGCCAGGGCCTCGGCGGAGCGGTCGGCGGCCACTACCTTTCGGAAGCGGGGAGCCAGGGCCAGGCTGGCAAAGCCTAAACCGCAGCCGGCGTCGCAGATGACAGCGTCAGCCGGAGCTGCTTCAGCCATTGTTCTAGCGATCTGCTCGTAGAAGTCGGAGCGCTCCGCCGCCGTCTCCATATAGGCCACCATCTCCTCTGTCCAGTGGTACATGTGCCGGCGGACAGGGGAGAGGAGGGTGCCGTGCTCGGTGCGGGTGAAGCGGACGGGGACCTGGTAGAGGGTGTGGAGGAGGGACTCGTTCAGGACCTCCTCCGGCGCTCCGTCGGCCAGGATGCGGCCCTGGTGGAGGGCCACCACCCGGTCGGCGTAGAGAAGAGCCAGCTGGGGGTCGTGGCAGGAGAGGAGGATGGTATAGCTCCGTCGGGCCAGCTCCGCGGTCTTGTCCAGCACCCGGACCCGGTTGCCGAAGTCCAGGCTGGAGGTGGGCTCGTCCATGAGGAGGATTTTGGCCTGCTGGGCCAGGGCACGGGCAATGAGCACCAGCTGCTGTTCGCCGCCGGAGAGGTGTTGAAAATCCCGGTCAGCCAGGGAGAGAATGCCCACCTGCTCGAGAGCCTCCAGGGCGATGGCCTCCTCCTTGGGGCCGGGGTTTGCGAAGGGGGAGAGCTGGTGGTGGGTGCCCATGAGCACCATGTCCAGCACCGGATAGGAGAAGGTGGGGTGGTGATTCTGGGGGATGTAGGCGATCTCCCGGGCCAGGGCCCGGGCGGAGAGGTGCCGGGTGTCCCCGCTTTTAAGGGCAATGGTCCCCTCATAGCCGGGCAGCAGCCCCAGTACGCACCGGAACAGGGTGGACTTGCCCGCTCCGTTGGCCCCCAGGAGAAAGACCAGCTCCCCCACCCCCAGGTGAAGGGACACACCCTGGAGGACGGAGCGGTCTCCGTAGGAGAAGTGCAGATCACGGATGTCCAGCATCAGCGGAACCCTCCCTTTCGCATCATGAGATAGAGGAAGAAAGGGGCGCCGATGAAGGCGGTGAGTATGCCGATGGGAATCTCGGTGGCCAGCAGGTTCCGGGATACATTGTCCACCGCCAGGAGAAAGACGGCGCCGAAGAGCATGGAGGCGGGCATGAGGGCCCGGTAGTCATTGCCCACCAGCCGGCGGCCCAGGTGGGGAACTACAAGCCCCACCCAGCCGATCATGCCGGAGACCGAGATGGAGGCAGCGGTGACCAGGGTGGCACACAGGGCCAGAATGAGGCGCAGCCGGTTGGTGTGGATGCCCATGGTCCTGGCCTCCTCGTCCCCCAGGGTGAGCAGGTTGATCCGCCAGCGCAGCAGGAAGAGGGGAACCAGCCCCAGGGCCATGGGGAAGATCACGTAGGCCACGTCGGCGGTCTTGGTGGCGGAGAGGGAGCCCATGAGCCAGTAGGTGATCTCTGGCAGCTGGTTTGTGGGGTCGGCCACCAATTTAATGTAGGAGGTGGCGGAGGTGAAGAGGGAGCTCACCATGATGCCGGCCAGGACCAGATTGAGCACCCGTTTGCCAGGGGCACGGGCGGCCAGCAGATAGACCAGGGCCACGGTGAGGATGGAGAAAAAGAAGGCGGAGGCGGTAACGGCCTGGCTGCGTCCCCCCAGAAGGATGGCCAGAGCGGCGCCGAAGGCGGCGCCGGAGGAGGCGCCCAAGATATCGGGGGAGGCCATGGGGTTCTGAAAGATGCCCTGGTAGGTGCTCCCCGCCGCCGCCAGGCAGCAGCCCACCAGGCAGGCCATAATGATTCGGGGCAGCCGGATCTGCATAACCACCGTCTCCATCTGTCCCGTCCAGGTCACCTCCAAGGGGAAGAGGGGGCCGACGTCCACGCCGGGGAGCCGGTCCAGCAGACCGCCCAGGGCGGCGCCCAGGCGGTAGAGGAGGACCCGCACCACCTGGTTCAGAGGGACGCCGTACCGGCCGATGCAGAAGGAGAAGAGAAAGACCGCCAGGAGCAGAGCGCCCAAGGCGGCCAGCTTCCCGGCGGCGTTCTGCCGGGAGGGGCTGAGGGTTTTGCTGTGTTGTTCCATTGGCAGGCACCACGCAAACAAAAATTCTGGTTTGAGATGAGTGTAGCAAATTTGCGGGAGGCTGACAAGTACACAGTTCGATAATAAAAAACATTTGTTCGGCATTATCGAATTTATGATACTCGTAAAAGATAAAAAGGTTTTGAAAGAAAACGGCAGAGAAAAGTGGGAAATAATCCGTATTAGAACACATCCAAATCAAAATTGTAATACTGTGGAGAGAAGGAGAGAGGAAGGATGGAAGAATATAGAAAAATACAGCGCGGTGTATGGTAATTATCCACAAAAAACAACCCTTAAAATTGGAGGCAACCTGGGAAAAACGGCTTGCATTTTTGGAGGCCGGGTAGTATGATGTGTTTGCGATAAATAAATTTAAGCAATAAAAACTTTTTGTGAGGCGGAGAACCATGATGAAGCAACAGACAGGGACCGGCAGTGTATTCAACTTTGAAGGTGTCCCTTCCGCTGGCCAAATGATTCCCCTTGGGTTCCAGCACGTGGTGGCCGCTGTGGTCGGTATCATTACGCCGGCCATCCTGATCTCAGATACCTGCGGGCTTTCCGCGGCCGAACGGACGCTGATGATCCAGGTGTCGCTGATCCTGACGGCGGTGGCGACGCTTCTCCAGCTTTTCCCCATCTTTGGACGCATCGGCTCTCGACTGCCGGTGATCATGGGCATCAGCTTCGCCTACATCCCCACCCTCCAGGCCATCGGCGGACAGTTCGATTTGGCCACCATTTTGGGCGCTGAGATCGTGGGCGGCTGTGTAGCCATTCTCTTTGGCGTCTTTGTCAAATGGATTCGCCCTCTCTTCCCGCCCCTGGTCACCGGCACGGTGATCTTCACCATCGGCCTTTCCCTCTATCCCACCGCCGTGCGGTACATGGCCGGCGGCAACGCCACCAGCGAGTGGTTTGGCAACCCCCGCAGCTGGGCGGTGGCCCTCATCACCCTGGCGGTGGTGGTTTTCCTCAACAACTTCACCAAGGGTATCCTGAAGCTGGCCTCCATACTCATTGGCATGGTGGTGGGGTATATCATCGCCTACTTCCTTGGCATCGTGGACCTCTCTGGGGTGAGCGGCGCGGCCTGGTTCGCCCTGCCCCAGTTCATGCCCTTTGAGATCAAGTTTGTCCCCTCTGCCTGCGTCTCTCTGGCCATCGTATACGTGGTTAACGCGGTGCAGACCATCGGCGACCTGAGTTCCACAACCATGGGTGGCATGGACCGCCTGCCCACAAACAAGGAGCTCGCCGGCGGCATCATTGGTCAGGGCGTCATGAGCATCGTGGGCGCCTTCTTCGGCGGCCTGCCCACCGCCTCTTACAGCCAGAACGTGGGCATCGTCACCGTCAACCGGGTCATCAACCGGGCCGTCTTTGCGCTGGCTGCTGGTATCCTTCTGGTGGCCGGTCTGGTACCCAAGTTTGCCTCCATCCTCACCACCATTCCCCAGTGTGTCATCGGCGGCGCCACCATCTCGGTCTTTGCCACCATTACCATGACTGGCATCCGCATGATCACCGAGGGTGGCTTCACCCCCCGGAAGAGTTCCGTGGTGGGCCTCTCCGTGGCCCTGGGCGTGGGCATCACCCAGGTGCCCGGTTGCCTGGCCGGCAGTCACTTCCCCAGCTGGGTGTCCACCGTGTTCGGCTCCTCTTCTGTGGTGGTGGCCACCATCATGGCCATCCTCCTCAATCTGATCCTCCCCAAGGAACCCGAAAACAGCAAGTAAACGACAAAGGAACCCGGCGGCCATGGCCGCCGGGTTCCTTCTGAGACTTTACTTTTCCGAGGCCGACTTAGCCTCGTCGATGTAGCTATACAAGGTGTATTTGGAGATACCGAAGTACTTGCATACCTTGTAGCCCGACTTGGTGATGAGGAAGGCGCCGGTGTCGTTGAGGAACTGGATGGCCTTCACCTTGTCCTCCTTGTTCATGAGGGCCACCGGCTTGCCCACCAGCTTGACGCTCTGCTCGATGAGCTCGTCCAGCAGGTCGGCCACGTTCCGGGAGATGTGCTCCGGCTCCTCCTGGGGGAGGTCGGTGGCGGTGAAGCTCTTCAGCACATCCTCCATGGCCAGCATGAGGGTGATGTCGTAGTTGATGGCGAAGATGCCGATGGCCTTGCCGTCGTCGTCCCGGAGGTAGATGGTGCTGGATTTGAGGATCTTGCCGTCCTCCGACTTGGTGAGGTAGCTCAGCCGGTCCTCCGGCACCGCGCCGCCGTCCCGCAGGGCCTCCAGCACCACGTGGGAAGGGCCGTCCCCCACCCTCCGGCCGGAGACATGGCCGTTTTCGATGGCCACGATGGAGGTCTCCGGGTCGTTGGAGGCCAGGTCGTGGACCACCACCTCACAGTTGGGGCCGAACTGTCGGGCGATGCCCTTGGCCAGCTGGAGGCAGAATTCCAGATTGGACGCTTGCATAGCGAACCACCTTTCCCTCAAAAATCAGTTCTATCCTTATTATATCCGTTTGACAGAAGGATTTCAACAAAAAGTCAGGCGGCCAAAATATTTTTGATTTATCTCTTGCGCTGTGGGTCAAAATATGATAAAGTGAATACGGCAGAAGGGCAAGCCTTGTGCACAACTGACAATTCAAGCTGTAACGAAGTGCTGCGCGCACGGGCTGGTGTTCATTCTGAAAAGAATGGGCACCTTTTGTTTTAAATGGAAAATGTTGACCGGGACAAAGAACCGGAAATCGGATAGGAGGAGAGGCACATGCTTCTGATCGGAAACGGAAGGCTCATCACCAGAGATCCCGCCCTGCCCTACCTGGCGGACGGCGCCGTGGCGGTGGAGGGAGAGATCGTCAAGGAAGTGGGGACCCTGGCCGACCTGAAGGCCAAGTACCCCAACGCCCAGTTTGTGGACGCCAAGGGCGGCGTCATCATGCCCGGCCTCATCAACGCCCACACCCACATCTACTCCGGCCTGGCCCGTGGCCTGGCCATTGAGGGCAACAACCCCACCAACTTCCTGGAGGTGCTAGAGGGGACCTGGTGGAACATCGACCGCCACCTGACCCTGGACGGCACCCGTGCCAGCGCCTACGCCACGGTTCTGGACTGCATCCGGGACGGCGTCACCACCATCTTCGACCACCACGCCTCCTTCTGCGAGATCCCCGGCTCCCTCTTCGCCATCAAGGACGTGTGCCAGGAGCTGGGTATGCGTGCCTGCCTGTGCTATGAGGTGAGCGAGCGGGACGGGGAGGAAAAGACCCTCCAGTCCATTCAGGAGAACGCCGACTTCGCCAAGTGGGCCAAGGACGCCAACGACGACATGATTAAGGCCATGTTCGGCGGCCACGCCCTCTTCACCATCTCCGACAAGACCTTTGAGAAGATGGTGGAGGCCAACAACGGCATGACCGGCTTCCACATCCATGTGGCCGAGGGCATGAACGACGTCTACGACTCCCTGCGCAACTACGGCTGTCGGCCGGTGAACCGCCTCCTCTACAACGGCATCCTGGGCGACAGGACCCTGCTGGGCCACTGCATCCACATCTCTCCCGCCGAGATGGACATCATCCGTGAGACGGGCACCATGGTGGTCAACAACCCCGAGTCCAACATGGGCAACGCCGTGGGCTGCTCTCCCGTGCTCCAGATGTTCCAGAAGGGCATCACCGTGGGCATGGGCACCGACGCCTACACCCACGACATGCTGGAGAGCCTGAAGGTCTTCCTCATCATCCAGCGCCACAACGCCTGCCTGCCCAATGTGGGCTGGTGCGAGGCCATGGATATGCTCTTCAAGAACAACGCCGCCATTGCCGCCAAGTACTTTGAAAAGCCTCTGGGCGTCCTGAAGCCCGGCGCCGCCGCCGACGTCATTGTCATGGACTACAAGCCCTTCACCCCCTTCTCTGACGAGAACATCGACGGCCATATGCTCTTCGGCATGATGGGCAAGAACTGCCGCACCACCATCATCAACGGCAAGGTCCTCTACCAGGACCGCCAGTTCGTGGGCATTGATGAAGAAAAGATCAATGCCTGGACCATGGAGCAGAGCAAGAAGCTGTGGGGCGAGCTGAACCACCGGACCTACTGAAAAGCCCTGAAATAATTGTTGGAGGTCATTCCTTATGAGTGATATCATGCGCCCCATCCCCTTTGCCCAGCTGATGGACTGGGTCCTCACCGAGTACCAGGAGTACGGCAGCATTTTCGGCGTGAGCAAGCTGGTCCGCCACGAGAACGGCCAGGCCCTGCCCATCTTCGCCGAGAAGATCGAATCCCCCTATGGCCCCGCCGCCGGCCCCAACACCCAGCTGGCCCAGAACATCATCGCCTCCTACGCCGCCGGCGCCCGGTTCTTCGAGCTCAAGACGGTGCAGATCATGGACGGCGAGGAGCTCTCCAAGTGTGTGGCCAAGCCCTGCATCACTGCCGGGGACGAGTGCTATAACTGCGAGTGGTC
Organism: uncultured Intestinimonas sp.; assembly: GCF_944387245.1. Taxonomy (GTDB): domain Bacteria; phylum Bacillota; class Clostridia; order Oscillospirales; family Oscillospiraceae; genus Intestinimonas. Next base: position 12,919 of record NZ_CALXEE010000016.1, read on the forward strand.
CACCGAGCTCACCGTGCCACAGGCCTACGACGAGTACGTGAAGGGATGGTTCGCCTGCAAGCTCCTCTCCAAGGAGTTGGGCCTGGGCGACCCTGACGGCTTCGTGTTCAACATGTCGGTGGGTTACGACCTGGCCGGCATCAAGAGCGAGAAGATCGACAAATACATCGAGGGCATGAAGGACGCCTCCGGTTCCGCAGTGTGGAGCGAGTGCATGGACTGGGCCCTGGCCAACCTGGGCAAATTTAAGAAGGTGGACGAGGCCTACGTGAAGGCGGTCAGCCCCAAGGTCTCCGCCTCCATCACCGAGTCCACCCTCCACGGCTGTCCTCCCGACGAGATCGAGCGTATCGCCACCTATCTCATCACCGAGAAGGGGCTCAACACCTACGTTAAGTGCAACCCCACCCTCCTGGGCTACGAGTTTGCCCGGCAGCGGCTGGATTCCCTGGGCTTTGACTACATTGTCTTCGACGACCACCACTTCCTGGAGGACCTCCAGTGGGCCGATGCCGTGCCCATGTTCCGCCGCCTGATGGCCCTGTGCGCCCAGCGGGGTCTGGAGTTCGGCGTGAAGCTCACCAACACCTTCCCTGTGGACGTGGCCGCCGGGGAGCTGCCCAGCCAGGAGATGTATATGTCCGGCCGGTCCCTCTTCCCCCTGACCATCTCCCTGGCCCGGAAGGTGGCCGAGGAGTTTGACGGCAAGCTGCGCATCTCCTACTCCGGCGGCGCCGACCTCCACAACATCAAGGATCTCTTCCACGCCGGTATCTGGCCCATTACCATGGCCACCACCATTCTCAAGCCCGGCGGCTACCAGCGCATGAGCCAGATGGGCGAGCTGCTCATGGACTGCGGCAGCGCCCCCTTCGCCGGGGTGGATGTCTCCGCCGTGGCCGCCCTGGCCGACGGTGTGGAGAAGACCGAGCTCTACCGCAAGCCCATCAAGCCCCTGCCCCAGCGGAAGATGAACAAGAAGGTACCCCTCATCGACTGCTTCACCGCCCCCTGCCGCAACGGTTGCCCCATCGAGCAGGACATCCCCGCCTATCTGATGGCCACCAGCCAGGGCAAGTATCAGGAGGCCCTGGAGATCATCACCCGCCGCAACGCCCTGCCCTTCATCACCGGCACCATCTGCCCCCACCACTGCGCCGACAAGTGCATGCGCAACTATTATGAGGAGTCCGTTCGTATCCGGAACGTGAAGCTCCAGGCCGCTCAGGGCGGCTACGACGCCCTGCTGCCCACCCTGAAGGCCGAGGCCCCTGTGGCGGGCAAGAAGGTGGCCGTGGTGGGCGGTGGCCCCGCCGGTCTCTCCGCCGCCTTCTTCCTCTCCCGTGCCGGGGTGGACGTCACCGTCTTTGAGCGCAAGGACGGCCTGGGCGGCATTGTCCGCCATGTCATCCCCGAGTTCCGCATCGGCAAGGAGGCCATCGACAAGGACGTGGCCCTCTGCAAGGCATACGGCGCTAAGTTCGAGCTGGGCGTGGACGTGAAGTCCGCCGAGGAGCTCAAGGCTAAGGGCTTCACCCACATCATCTTCGCCACCGGCGCCTGGAAGCCCGGTGCCGCCGGCCTGGACTACGGCGAGGAGATCAACGTCATCTCCTTCCTGGAGCAGGCCAAGAAGGCGCCCGAGAGCCTGAAGCTGGGCACCGACGTGGTGGTCATCGGCGGCGGCAACACCGCCATGGACGCCGCCCGGGCCGCCAAGCGCATCCCCGGTGTAGAGCACGTCCGGCTGGTCTACCGCCGCACCAAGCGGTACATGCCCGCCGATGAGGAGGAGCTGGCCCTAGCCATCGCTGACGGCGTGGAGTTTATGGAGCTGCTGGCCCCCGTGGGTGTGAAGGACGGTGTCCTCACCTGTTCTGTCATGGAGCTGGGTGCCCCCGATGCCTCCGGCCGCCGGTCCCCCGTGGCCACCGGTAAGACCACCGAGATCCCCGCCACCGCCGTCATCACCGCCGTGGGCGAGCACGTGGAGGAGGCTCCCTTCGTCCAGAGCGGTGTGGCCCTGGACAAGAAGGGCAGCCCCGTAGTGGACGAGGCCATGGCCACCGGTGTGGAGGGTGTCTACGCCGTGGGTGACGCCCGGAGAGGCCCTGCCACCGTGGTGGAGGCCATCGCCGACGCCGCCAAGGCCGCCCAGGTCATCGTGGACCTGGAGCTAGACAAGTATACCAAGCGGAATATCAATGCAGACTATAACAAACCGTTGAGCAAAAAGGGCGACCTTTGCGCCGACTGTGACACCTGCGCCGACACCCGCTGCCTGGGCTGCCCTACGGTGTGCGAGGTGTGCGCCGACGTCTGCCCCAACCGGGCCAACGTGACCATCGCGGTGCCCGGAAAGCGACAGCGGCAGATCGTCCACGTGGACGGCATGTGCAACGAGTGCGGCAACTGCGGCACCTTCTGCCCCTACGACAGCCGGCCCTACAAAGACAAACTTACCCTCTTCTGGAGCAAAGAGGATTTTGACAACAGCGAGAACGAGGGCTTCCTGCCCCTGGAGGGCAGCAGGAGCCTGGTCCGTCTGGACGGCCAGACGGCAGAGTACGACACCGCCGATGCGGGCTGCGGCCTGCCCGAGGACATCCGGGTCCTCATCCAGACGGTGCGGAGCGACTACAGCTATCTGGTGAAATAAGAAAAGAGGAATGGGAAATGCAGGAGAAGGCGACCCTCAAACGGTATGGGATCTTTCTGATGGGAGTGCTGATATGCGCCATGGGGATCGCCTTCCTCTCCCGATCGGCCCTGGGCACGTCGCCCCTCTCCAGCGTTTCCTTCGTGCTCTATCTGTCCACCGGCGTCTCCGCCGGGGTCTACACCTTCGCCTGCAACATGTTCTTCCTGGCGGTGGATGTGATCCTGACCCGGCGGTTCGGCTGGATGCAGTGGCTCCAGATCCCGGCCACCTTCGTGTTCAGCCTGTGCATCGACCTGTGGCTGGCCGTTATCCCCACCCAGCTCAACGGCCCCATTTCCCTCAAGGTGCTCTACCTGGTCCTGGGCTGCCCCATCATGGCCCTGGGCATCACCCTGGAGGTGCTGGCCAACGTGACCATCCTGCCCGGTGAGGGCATCGTCAAGACCCTGGCCGCCAAGGGCGGCTGGGAGTTCGGCAATGTAAAGGTGGCCTTTGACTGCACCCTCACCGCCATCGCGTCGGTTATCGCCTTCTTTGCCTTCGGCCGGCTCAACGGCGTGGGCATCGGCACCCTGGTGTCCGCCCTGGCGGTGGGCCAGCTGGTGAAGCTCTACTCCCGCTGCATTCAGCGCGCCGCCCTCCGGCGGGCAGGCGGCGGGGCCGTCCAATGAACCACCCTGCGACAGGAGGAAACTATCATGGCTGAGATCTACAGCTTTACGGTCAACGGCGTCCTGCGGGAGACGGGGGAGGAGAAGCCCCTCCTGCGCTACCTCCGGGATGACCTGGGCATCACCTCGGTGAAGGACGGGTGCAGCGAGGGCGCCTGCGGCACCTGCACCATCATCGTGGACGGCAAGGCGGTGCGCTCCTGCATCCTCACCACCAAGAAGGCGGTGGGCAAGACCATCCTCACCGTGGAGGGCCTCACTGAGGCCGAGCAGGAGGCCTTCGTCTACGCCTTCGGCAAGGTGGGCGCCGTCCAGTGCGGCTTCTGCATCCCCGGTATGGTTCTCTCGGGCAAAGCCCTGCTGGACCAGGTCCCCGATCCCACCGAGGACCAGATCAAGCAGGCCATCCGGGGCAACGTGTGCCGTTGCACCGGCTACAAGAAGATCATCGAGGGCATCACCCTGGCCGGAGCCATCCTCCGGGGGGAGGCCTCCATCGACCCCGAACTGGAGAAGGGCGACACCTACGGCGTGGGCGACCGGGCCTTCCGCACCGACGTCCGGGACAAGGTTCTGGGTAGGGGAGAGTACGTGGACGATGTCCACATGGAGGGCATGGTCCACGCCTCCGCCGTCCGCTCCCAGTATCCCCGTGCCCGGGTGCTGGACATCGACGCCAGCGCCGCCCTGGCCCTGCCCGGTGTGCTGGCCGTCCTCACCGCCGACGACGTACCCAACAACAAGGTGGGCCACATCCAGCAGGACTGGGACGTAATGATCGCCAAGGGGGATGTCACCCGCTGCGTGGGCGACGCCATCTGCCTGGTGGTGGCTGAGACTGAGGACATCCTTAAAGAGGCCAAAAAGCTGGTCAGGATCGACTATGAACCCCTGGAGCCGGTGCGGAACATCCAGGAGGCCATGGCCCCCGACGCCCCCAAGCTCCATCCCAACGGCAACCTGTGCCAGTCCCGGCATGTGACCCGGGGCGATGCCAAGGCCGCCCTGGCAAAGTCCAAGTACGTGGTCACCCAGAGCTACACCACCCCCTTCACCGAGCACGCCTTCCTGGAGCCCGAGTGCGCTGTGGCCTTCCCCTACAAGGACGGCGTGAAGGTGTACACCTCCGACCAGGGCGTCTACGACACCCGGAAGGAGATCTCCATCATGCTTGGCTGGGACCCCGACCGCATCGTGGTGGAGAACAAGCTGGTGGGCGGCGGCTTCGGCGGAAAGGAGGACGTGTCCGCCCAGCACATCGCCGTGCTGGCGGCCCTGAAGGTGAACCGGCCGGTGAAGGTGAAGTTCTCCCGGCAGGAGTCCATCAACTTCCACCCCAAGCGCCACTATATGGAGGGCACCTTCACCCTGGGCTGCGACGAGAACGGCATCTTCACGGGTCTGGACTGCGAGATCTATTTCGACACCGGTGCCTACGCTTCCCTGTGCGGGCCGGTGCTGGAGCGGGCCTGCACCCACTCGGTGGGTCCCTACTGCTACCAGAACACCGACATCCGGGGCTTTGGCTACTACACCAACAATCCCCCCGCCGGCGCCTTCCGGGGCTTCGGCGTGTGCCAGAGCGAGTTCGCCCTGGAGTCCAACATCAACCTGCTGGCCGAGAAGGTGGGCATCTCCCCCTGGGAGATCCGCTACCGCAACGCCATTGAGCCGGGGAAGGTGCTGCCCAACGGCCAGATCGCCGACTGCTCCACCGCCCTGAAGGAGACCCTGCTGGCGGTGAAGGAGGCCTATGAGGCCCACCCCGGCCGGGCGGGCATTGCCTGCGCCATGAAGAACACCGGAGTGGGCGTGGGCCTTCCCGACAAGGGCCGGTGCAAGCTGGCAGTGAAGGACGGGGTGGTGGGGCTCTACTCCGCCGCCTCCGACATCGGCCAGGGCTGCGCCACCGTATTCCTCCAGGTGCTGGGAGAGACCCTGGGCCTGGGCCGGGAGCAGATGCGTAACATGGGGGCCAACTCCGAGGTGGCCCCCGACTCCGGCACCACCTCCGGCTCCCGCCAGACCCTCCTCACCGGCGAGGCGGTGCGCATGGCCGCTGTGGACCTCAAGAAGGATCTGGACGCCGCCGGGGGAGACCTGAGCGCTCTGGAGGGGAAGGAGTACTTTGCCGAGTTCTTCGACCCCACCGACAAGCTGGGCTCCGACAAGCCCAACCCAAAGAGCCACGTGGCCTACGGCTTTGCCACCCACGTGGTCATCCTGGACGACGCGGGCAAGGTCAAAGAGGTCTGGGCCGCCCATGACTCGGGCAAGGTGGTCAACCCCACCTCCATCCAGGGCCAGATCGAGGGCGGCGTCCTCATGGGCCTGGGCTACGCCCTCACCGAGGACTTCCCCCTGAAGGACTGCGTCCCCCAAGCCAAGTTCGGCACTCTGGGCCTCATGCGTGCCCACCAGATCCCCGACATCCACGCCATCTATGTGGAGAAGGAGGAGCTGCTCCCCTTCGCCTATGGCGCCAAGGGCATCGGCGAGATTGCCACCATCCCCACCGCCCCCGCCGTTCAAGGCGCCTATTACGCCATGGACCACGTGCTGCGCACCAGGCTGCCCATGGAGAATACCTTCTATAAGCCGTCGAAAAAGTGATCCGACGCCCCCGCTCCGCCCCGGCGCAGCGGGGGCGTTTTTTCCCCGGAAGCGTGGGAAAAAGCCTGTCCTCCCAAGGGTTTGGAAGGTGACCTAACAAATTTTCAGGAAACTTGAAAAATATTTTGTTTCCACCCCTTGACATTGTCTGGATACGTGGTATGATGTACTCAGAATCAGACAAAAAGTATGGAATGCTTTAAAACATTTTGGAGGCGAAAAACGGGATGAAAGACCCCATCAAGTGGACGGACAACCACATGCCCAAGAGCGAGGACAAGAATCTGTCCATCATGTCCCTGAGCAACGTGGCCAAGGCGCGGTTTTTCCACAGCAGCTTCCCCCAGTACTCCATTACCCCTCTGGCCCGGCTGGACGGCATGGCCAAGTACCTGGGGCTGGGCGGGGTCTACGTGAAGGATGAGTCCTACCGCTTTGGGCTCAACGCTTTTAAGGTGCTGGGCGGCTCCTTCGCTATGGCCAAGTACATCGCCGGTGAGATGGGCCGGGACGTCTCCGAGATGACTTATGATTACCTGACCAGCGACTCCTTCCGCAAGGAGTTCGGCCAAGCCACCTTCTTCACCGCCACCGACGGCAACCACGGCCGGGGCATGGCGTGGGCGGCCCACAAGCTGGGCCAGAAGGCGGTGGTCCACATGCCCAAGGGCTCCAGCCAGTCCCGGTATGACAACATCGCCAAGGAGGGCGCCCAGGTCACCATCGAGGACGTGAACTACGACGACTGCGTCCGCATGGCGGCGGCCGAGGCCGAGCAGACCGAGCACGGCGTCATCGTCCAGGACACCGCCTGGGAGGGCTATGAGGAGATCCCCTCCTGGATCATGCAGGGCTACGGCACCATGGCCAACGAGGCCGCTGACCAGCTCCGGCAGATCGGCGTGAACCGGCCCACCCACGTCTTTGTCCAGGCCGGCGTGGGCTCCCTGGCCGGCGCCGTGGTGGGCTACTTCACCAACCTCTATCCCAACGATCCCCCCAAGTTCGTGGTCATGGAGGCCCGCGCCGCCGACTGCCTCTACCGGGGCGCTGTGGCTGGGGACGGAAAGCCCCGCATCGTCACCGGCGACCTCCAGACCATCATGGCCGGTCTGGCCTGCGGCGAGCCCAACACCCTCTCCTGGGACATTCTGCGCAACCACGTGAGCGCCTTCGTCTCCTGCCCCGACTGGGTGAGCGCCAAGGGCATGCGGATGCTGGGCGTGCCCGTAAAGGGGGACCCGGTGGTCATCTCCGGCGAGTCCGGCGCCGTGGGCATGGGCTGTCTGGACGCCATCATGTGTGACGACACCTACAAGGATCTGCGGGAGATGCTGGAGCTGGACCGCTTCAGCCAGGTGCTGATGTTCTCCACCGAGGGCAACACCGACCCGCTGAAGTTCCGCCGGGTGATCTGGGACGGCGAGTATCCCACCACCGACTCACCCCAGCACGCCTACTAAGATACGAGCATGTTTTGACGGATGGATCAAATGACTGATAATGGAGGGCACTGATATGGATTTTGAGCAGATCAAGAAGGCCGCCGAAGGCTATCGCGCCGACATGACCCGTTTTCTCCGGGATATGATCTCCCACCCCAGCGAGAGCTGCGAGGAGAAGGAGGTCGTGGCCTGCATCAAGGCCGAGATGGAGAAGCTGGGCTACGACAAGGTGGAGGTCGACGGTCTGGGCAACGTCATCGGCTGGATGGGCGAGGGCGACAAGATCATCGCCATCGACTCCCACATCGACACCGTGGGCATCGGCAACATCGACAACTGGGAGGCCGACCCCTACAAGGGCTATGAGGACGACGTCATCATCTTCGGCCGGGGCGGCTCCGACCAGGAGGGCGGTATGGCCTCCGCCACTTACGGCGCCAAGATCATGAAGGATCTGGGCCTCATCCCCGCCGGCTACAAGATCATGGTCGTGGGCTCCGTCCAGGAGGAGGACTGCGACGGCATGTGCTGGCAGTACATCGTCAACAAGTTCTTCCCCGCCAACGGAATTAAGAAAGAGCAGGTGGAGTTCGTCATCTCCACCGAGCCCACCGACGGCGGCATCTACCGCGGCCACCGGGGCCGCATGGAGATCCGTGTGGACGTGAAGGGCGTCTCCTGCCACGGCTCCGCCCCCGAGCGCGGCGACAACGCCATCTACAAGATGGCCGACATCCTCCAGGACGTCCGTGCCCTCAACGAGAACGACGACGCCGACGCCACCGAGATCAAGGGCCTCGTGAAGATGCTCAATCCCAAGTACAACCCCGAGCACTACGAGGATGCCCGCTTCCTGGGCCGGGGCACCTGCACCACCAGTCAGATCTTCTACACCTCTCCCAGCCGCTGCGCCGTGGCCGACTCCTGCGCCATCTCCATCGACCGCCGCATGACCGCCGGCGAGACCTGGGACTCCTGCCTCCAGGAGATCCGGGATCTGCCCAGCGTGAAGAAGTACGGCGACGACGTGAAGGTGTCCATGTACATGTACGACCGTCCCTCCTGGACCGGCGAGGTCTATGAGACCGAGGCCTACTTCCCCACCTGGATCAACAAGGAGTCCGCCGCCCACGTCCAGGCTCTGGTGGATGCCCACCACGCCCTCTTCGGCGACAAGCGTCTGGGCTACACCGACGCCGACATCAAGCGGGACGCCATGCACCTGCGTGAGGGCCGTCCCCTCACCGACAAGTGGACTTTCTCCACCAACGGTGTGGCCATCCAGGGCCGGTACGGCATCCCCTGCGTGGGCTTCGGCCCCGGCGCCGAGAGCCAGGCCCACGCCCCCAACGAGATCACCTGGAAGGACGACCTGGTCCGCTGCGCCGCCCTGTACGCCGCCGTGCCCGGCCTCTACAAGGAGGAGAACAAGACCGACGACGTGACCCAGTTCCGGGCCGGTAAGACCAATAATGACATCAAGTAAGAAGCGCGGAGCCGTCGAGCAGGGGAGCCTGGACCGGAGCGAGGGCGAGCGGAGGGCCGTATCGGTCCGCAGACCAGCCTGAGACGAAGGGAAGGCGACCCGACCGCGAGACGAGCAAAGCGTGACAGTAAGAAGCGCGGAGCCGTCGCGAGCAGGCGCAGCGTGACAGACCAGTGCGCAATACGGATGAATTATAAGTTAAAATTGAGATAAGGAGACGGTTTTCATGGATAAGACCCTTCAGATGTATATCGACAAGCTCAACAAGCTCAACTTCAAGGACATGTACAACGGCGACTTCTTCCTGACCTGGGAGAAGACCGACGACGAGATCGAGGCCGTGTTCACCCTGGCCGACGCCCTGCGTTACATGCGTGAGAACAACATCTCCACCAAGATCTTCGAGTCCGGCCTGGGCATCTCCCTCTTCCGCGACAACTCCACCCGCACCCGGTTCTCCTTCGCCTCCGCCTGCAACCTGCTGGGCCTGGAGGTCCAGGACCTGGACGAGGGCAAGAGCCAGATCGCCCACGGCGAGACCGTCCGTGAGACTGCCAACATGATCTCCTTCATGGCCGACGTCATCGGTATCCGTGACGACATGTACATCGGCAAGGGCAACAAGTACATGCACGAGGTGGTGGACGCCGTCACCGCCGGCAACAAGGACGGGGTCCTGGAGCAGAAGCCCACCCTGGTGAACCTGCAGTGCGACATTGACCACCCCACCCAGTGCATGGCCGACATGCTGCACATCATCCATGAGTTCGGCGGCGTGGAGAACCTGAAGGGCAAGAAGGTGGCCATGACCTGGGCCTACTCCCCCTCCTACGGCAAGCCCCTCTCCGTGCCCCAGGGTGTTATCGGCCTGATGACCCGCTTCGGCATGGACGTGGTCCTGGCCCATCCCGAGGGCTACGAGGTCATGCCCGAGGTGGAAGAGGTCGCCAAGAAGAACGCCGAGAAGTCCGGCGGCACCTTCACCAAGACCAACTCCATGGCTGAGGCCTTCAAGGACGCCGACATCGTGTATCCCAAGAGCTGGGCTCCCTTCGCCGCCATGGAGAAGCGTACCGACCTGTATGCTCAGGGTGACTCCGAGGGCATCAAGGCCCTGGAGAAGGAGCTGCTGGCCCAGAACGCCGAGCACAAGGACTGGTGCTGCACCGAGGAGCTCATGAAGACCACCAAGGACGGCAAGGCCCTTTACATGCACTGCCTGCCCGCCGACATCAACGGCGTCTCCTGTGTGGACGGCGAGGTGGAGGCCAGCGTATTCGACCGCTACCGCGATCCCCTCTACAAGGAGGCTTCCTTCAAGCCCTACATCATCGCCGCCATGATTTTCCTGGCCAAGGTGAAGGACCCCCAGGCCACTCTGAAGGCCCTGGAGGACCGTGGCATCGCCCGCTGGTTCCAGAAGTAAGACCGCATTCCCGGCGGGAGGCTCTTTCCCGGCCATCCGCCTGACATCTGCCATCCATTTCTGACCTTCCTTCCCCCAACGGACCCACCCGCCTGATGGAACTGAACTTTCTGTGCGGGTGGGTCCCACTATTTTTCCCCCAGAACAGCGAAGCTGTTCTGGGGCACCCGAGAGTGACTTCACATGCTCGGCGGAAGTGAATTCCGCCTGCGCCAAGGGTCTGCCAAGGGGCAGACCGCTTGAACGCGCCGGACGGCGCGGGAACAGCTTCGCTGTCCCGGGGACCCGAAAGTGACTTCATATGCCCGGCGGAAGTGAATTCCGCCTGCGCCAAGGGCCTGCCTGCGGCAGACCGCTTGAGCGCGCCAAAAGGCGCGGCACGCATTGCCGCCCTAAGTCCGAACAGGTTTGAAAAAACGAGGTGCAGTATCATGGGTAAACGTATCGTGATCGCCCTGGGCGGCAATGCTCTGGGCGACAATCTCCCCGAGCAGATGATCGCCGTGAAGCAGACGGCCAAGGCAATCGCCGACCTCATCCAGGAGGGCCACGAGGTGGTTATTGCCCATGGAAACGGTCCCCAGGTGGGCATGATCCAGAAGGCAATGGCGGAGCTCACCCGCTCCGAACCCGAGAAGTACATCCCCTGCCCGCTGTCGGTGTGCGTGGCCATGAGCCAGGGCTACATCGGCTATGACCTCCAGAATGCCCTTCGGGAGGAGCTGCTGGACCGGGGCATCGCCAAGGGCGTGGCCACCGTCCTCACCCAGGTGGAGGTGGACCCCGACGATCCCGCCTTCTCCCACCCCACCAAGCCCATCGGAGCCTTCATGACCAAGGCCGAGGCCGACAAGCTGGTGGCCGAGCGTGGCTACGATGTCATCGAGGACGCCGGCCGGGGATACCGCCGTGTGGTGGCCTCTCCCAAGCCCGTGTCCATCGTGGAGATCCAGTCCATCCGGGACATGGTGGAGGCCGGCCTGGTGGTGGTTGCTTGCGGCGGTGGCGGAATCCCCGTCTTCAAGACCGAGGGACACCACCTGAAGGGCGCCGCCGCTGTCATTGACAAGGATTTTGCCGCCTGCACCCTGGCCCAGCAGCTGGACGCCGACTGCCTCATTATCCTCACCGCCGTGGAGAAGGTGGCCATCCACTTCGGCAAGCCCGACGTGCAGTGGCTCTCCACCCTGACCCCGGCCCAGGCCGAGAAGTACATGGCCGACGGGGAGTTCGCCCCCGGCTCCATGCTGCCCAAGGTCCAGGCCGCCGTCCAGTTCGCCCAGTCCAAGGAGGGCCGCACCGCTCTTATCACCCTCCTGGAGAAGGCCAAGGACGGTATTGAGGGCAAGACGGGTACCCTCATTCAGCAATAAGAGAGGAAACGCCGCCGGTCTAAGGGGAAAATCTCCCTTTTGACCGGCGGCGAAGTCTTTTCCGGGGTTGACCCGGCGCGTGCTTTCCATTAAAATGTAGGAAGCGAAAGATTGGCCGGCGGGCCAAAGACGGTTGGACGGTGGAAAAGTTGGAGAAAACAGCGGTAAAAAAGGGGAGCAGGGGCGTTTCCGTCATGCTGCGGAAGTACCGGCTGCAGCTGGCCTTCCGGGTAGTGACGGCGGCGGCCACCGTGTGGGTGCTCCTGGCCGACCGTGCCGCCTTCCAGGTGCTGTTGGGCGGGGGCTTCTGGCAGAGGTTATCCCCGCTCCACCTGCTGTGGTTCCTCTGGATGGGGGATATGGTCCTCCAGCTTATCCCCACCCGTCAGATCGTGGCGCTGGGCTCACAGAAGCAGTTTCAGCGCTGGTACCGGCCCATCCCCGATTGGGATGCCGCGGCGCTGGAGGCCTATGTGCGAAAGAGCGACCGGGGGGCCAGAAAGGTCCTGGTATCCTGGGTGGCCATGACCATCGCCCTGGGAGTTCTGCGGAGCACCGAGGTCTTTGGCACGGAGGAGCTATTCCTCTCCGCCGTGTTCTTCTATGTGAGTGATCTCATCTGCGTGGTGGTGTGGTGTCCCTTCCGCACATTTCTCATGAAGAACCGGTGCTGTACCACCTGCCGCATCTTCAACTGGGACCACCTGATGATGTTTGTCCCCTTCCTCTTCATCCCCGGCTTTTATGGCTGGACTCTGCTGGGAATGGCCATAGTGGTGGTAGTGGTGTGGGAGGTCCAGTGGCACCGCCACCCGGAGCGCTTCTGGGAGGGGAGCAACCAGGCTCTGCGCTGTGCCAACTGCACCGACCGCCTGTGCGGACGCTGATACGAAAAGAACAAAGCCCTGCCGTTCATTGTGAACGGCAGGGCTTTTCCACATCCTGTGGACGATCAGTGGGCCTGGGCGGGCTGGGCGGTAGGCACCCGGAACAGCAGCCGGAAGATGAGGCGGCAGAGGGGGCCGCAGTAGAGGAGCTGCCAGATGAGGGCCACAGGCATGTTGCAGCCCCAGGTGTGGATCCAGGTGCCAAAGCTGGGCTCCTTGAAGAGGAGGGTGGCGATGAGGCTCATGGTGGGACACATGATGCACACGATCATGGTGGAGATGGCGTAGGTGATGAACTGGGGCCGGTCAGTGGGTCGCATGAAGGTAAAGGCCAGGCGGGTGGCCAGCTTTTCCACCACGAAGAACTCCAGCACGAAGGCAATGGGGGCCATGATGGACAGTTCGTGGAGGGCCATCAGGAAGGTCTGGTTGGTGACACCGCCGGTATTGAGTGCCACATTGTAGACGATCATACCGTAGACCATAATGACGGCCATAATGATGGTGAAGACTACGTTTTGAAATTTGGTTTGGGGCATGGGGAAAGGCTCCTTTCCAGAATGAGATGTGAGCCGCGGCGCAAAAAAAGAAGGCCGCGAAACCTTCGTCTCGCGACCTTCTTCTTCACTGCGACTACTGTTATGTCCCTATTCTAGCCTATTTTCTCCGGCCTCGTAAGTGTTTTTTGCCGATTTGGAAAAAACGGCAGGTTCCACAAGAGGGGCGGAACAGCAGAGCGGAGACTTGTCACATCTGTGGGGGAAAAGGGCTCACTTTTCCTGGATGTACTTGTGAATGGCGGCGGCGGCCTGCTTGCCGGCTCCCATGGCCAGAATGACGGTGGCGGCGCCGGTGACGGCGTCACCGCCGGCGTAGACGCCGGTGCGGCTGGTGAGGCCGTCCTCGCCGTTGGTGACGATGCAGCCGTGCTTGTTGGTCTCCAGGCCGGGAGTGGTGGAGCGGATGAGGGGGTTGGGGGAGGTGCCGATGGACATGATCATGGTGTCCACATCCAGTACGAACTCACTGTCGGGGACGGGTACGGGGCGGCGGCGGCCGGAGGCGTCGGGCTCGCCCAGCTCCATGCGGATACACTTCATGCCCTTGACGTGGCCGGTCTCGTCGCCCAGGACCTCCACGGGATTGGTGAGCAGACGGAAGATGATGCCCTCCTCCTGAGCATGCTCCACCTCCTCCTTACGGGCGGGGAGCTCATCCATGCTGCGGCGGTAAACGATGTAGACGTTTTCCGCCCCCAGCCGCTTGGCGCAGCGGGCGGCGTCCATGGCCACGTTGCCGCCGCCCACCACGGCCACAGACTTACTCTTGGCGATGGGAGTGTGGCTGTCGGGCCGGTAGGCCTTCATCAGGTTGACCCGGGTGAGGTACTCGTTGGCGGAGTATACCCCGTTGAGGGTCTCGCCGGGGATGCCCATGAAGGAGGGGAGACCGGCGCCGGAGGCCAGGTAGACGCACTCATAGCCCATGTCCTCCATGAGCTCATCCACGGTGAGCACCTTGCCGATGACCATATTGGTCTGGAATTCCACGCCCATGGCCTCCAGGGTGGCGATCTCCTTGCGGACCAGCTCCTTGGGGAGCCGGAATTCGGGGATGCCGTAGACCAGCACGCCGCCGGGGGTGTGGAGGGCCTCAAAGACGGTGACGGCGTAGCCCAGCTTAGCCAGGTCACCGGCGCAGGTAAGGCCGCTGGGGCCGGAGCCCACCACCGCCACCTTGTGGCCGTTGGGGGCGGCCTTCACCGGCTCCTCTTGAGCGTGCTCGCGATGCCAGTCGGCCACGAAGCGCTCCAGACGGCCGATGGCCACCGGCTCACCCTTGACGCCCCGAACGCACACGCCCTCGCACTGGCTCTCCTGGGGGCAGACCCGGCCGCAGACGGCGGCCAGGGTGGTGGAGCGCTCCAGGACCTCATAGGCCCCGGCGAAATCCTCTTCGGCCACCTTGCCGATAAAGGCGGGAATGTCGATGCCCACGGGGCAGCCGCTGTGGCAGGGCTTCTTGGGGCAGTTGAGGCAGCGCTTGGCCTCCTCCACGGCCATCTCAGCGGTATAGCCCAGGGCCACCTCGTCAAAGTTGTGGCTGCGGACCTCCGGGTCCTGGCTGGGCATGGGGCATTTTGTCAAACTCATATTGGCCATGGTCAGCGTACCTCCTGGTTCAAAAGATTGCAGGCTTCCTCGCGGGCGTGGACCTCGAAGTCTTTGTACATGGCGCCCCGGTGGATGGCCTCGTCAAAGTCCACCTCAAAGCCGTCGAACTCCGGCCCGTCCACGCAGGCGAACTTGGTCTTGCCGCCCACGGTGAGCCGGCAGCCGCCGCACATGCCGGTGCCGTCGATCATGATGGGGTTCATGGAGACCACGGTCTTGACGTTGTACTTCTTGGTGACGGCCACCACGAACTTCATCATCACCAGAGGCCCGATGGCGATGACCTCATCGTACTGCTCGCCGGAGGTGATGAGCTCCTCCAGGGCGGCTGTGACCAGTCCCTTCTGCCCGCAGCTGCCGTCATCGCTCATGAGGACGAACTTGTCGCTGCAGGCGCGGAACTCATCCTCCAAGATGACCAGATCCTGGTTCCGGAAGCCCACCACGCTATGGACCTCGGCGCCCTTCTCGTGGAGGGCCTTGGCCACAGGCAGGGCGATGGCGCAGCCCACGCCGCCTCCCACCACACAGACCTTCTTGAGGCCGTCCAGCTCACTGGCCCGGCCCAGGGGCCCCACAAAGTCGTGGAGGGACTCGCCCTCCTTCAGGGCGTCCAGCTCCATGGTTCCGGCGCCTACGATCTGGAAGATGACGGTGACGGTGCCCTTTTCCCGGTCGTAGTCGGCCACGGTGAGAGGGATGCGCTCGGAGTCGGCACAGGCCCGCAGAATGACAAACTGGCCGGGCAGGGCCTTTTTGGCAATGAGGGGGGCATCCACCACCATCTTGGTGACGGTGGGGTTTAGGGGTGTTTTTTCCACGATACGGTACATGATGTGCTCCTCCCTTAGGCAAATATGTGCTGGTAAAAAGAAAAGCAACCGCCGTAACCAGCCCGTGCGCACAAGCACTTCGTTACAGCCGTTGCCAAGTCAATTTCACGCTATCTAGTTTAGCACATCTCATAGCAAAAGAACAGGTGAAAATTCAGGTCTGCAAAAAAATTATAAGAATGCACAAATGTGAACCCGGCAGACTGTGCGATTTCCACAGGGAACAGAGAGGACACGACAAAAAAGCAGGAATCCATCCCATCCGGCAACAGCCGGATGGGATGGATTCCTGCTGATTTACAGGCTGGGATCGCAGCTGGTGGAGAGGAGGTCCTCCCAGGTCTGCCGCCGGACCATGAGTCCGGAGCGGCCCTCCTTTACCAGGGCCACCGCCGGGATGGGGTTGGAGTTGTAGTTGCTGGCCATGGAGTAGCCGTAGGCGCCGGTGGAGAGGACGGCCAGAATGTCCCCGGCCTCCAGAGCGGGGAGGGCGGCGTCCCGGAGGAGGATGTCTCCTGACTCGCAGCACTTGCCGCACACCGTCACCGTCTCTGCGGCGGGAGCCTCTGCCTTGTTGGCGGCAATGGCCCGGTACTTGGCCTGGTAAAGGGCGGGGCGGATGTTGTCGGTCATGCCGCCGTCTACGGACACGTACTTCCGCACACCCGGGATGTCCTTGATGGAACCCACGGTGTAGAGGGTGATGCCCGCCTCGCCCACTACGCTGCGGCCGGGCTCGGTGACCACCGCCGGCCGGGGGAGGCCCAGGTCCCGGAAGAAGGCATCGATGCGTTCCATGAGAGGGTCCAGGTACCATCCATAGCCCTTGGGCTCCTCATCGGTGTAGCAGATGCCGAAGCCGCCGCCCACGTTGAGCTCGGTCATGGCGAAGTGGTAGCGGCTCCAGGTCTCCTTCACTAAGCCAAGCACCACCTCCAGGGCCTCCAGGTAGGGCCGGACCTCGAAGAGCTGGGAGCCCACGTGGAAGTGGAGGCCCAGCAGGTCCACCCAGGGGGAATCGATGGCGGCTTTGATGGCGGGGTAGATGATGTCCTCATCCAGGGGAATACCGAACTTGGAGTCCTTTTTTCCGGTGATGATGTAGTCGTGGGTGTCGGCCTTGACGCCGGGGGTGACCCGATAGAGGACCTTCATCTTCTTGCCCTTTTGGGCGCAGATGGACTCCAGCAGCGAGAGCTCCTGAAGGCCGTCGATAATGACGCGTCCTACGCCGCTCGCCACCGCCAGCTCCAGTTCGGCCGGCAGCTTGTTGTTGCCGTTGAACTCAATGCGCTCGGCGGGGAAGCCGGCGGAGAGAGCACAGGTGAGCTCGCCACCGGAAACCACGTCCACGCACAGTCCAGCGTTCTTCACCAGCCGCAGCAGGGCGGGGGTGCAGAAGGCCTTGGCGGCGTAGGCTGCACGGGTGTTCTCCCACTTGTCCAGGAACTCGGTATGAAGAGCCTGGAAGCGTCCCTCCAGGGCGGTCTGGGAGTAGACGTACAGCGGGGTGCCGAAGGTCTTGGCCAGGGTGGTGGTGTCGCAGCCGTCAAAATAAAGGGTATTGTCTCGGATCTCCATGCACATAGGTGGTTCCCTCCCGATCTTTGGTGAAGGGGAGCGGGGCTCCCCCAAAATCATCTGGGCACTATTATACCAGCTTTGGCCCGGGGCGCAACCGGAAACCCACAAAATGGGACTTGTTTTTTGGGGTGGAGACGGCGCGCCGCCCGGACAAAAAGGGCCCCAGACATGGTGTCCGAGGCCCTTTTCGCGTATCCTACAAACAGGAATGGCAGGATGTGATGTGTCCCCCTTCCCGTAAAAGGGGCATGTTTAGCGGGGACGCTCCCGCTCCTCCGCCATCCGGCGGGCAATCTCCTGGAACTTGGCGGTGACATAGCCGTAGTTGTCCCGTTGATGAGGCAGGGTGCAGCGGCTGCAATCCTTGATACCCTTTTCCGTGTAGCGGAAGTTGCCGCCGCAGTCGGGTCCAAGGGCGTAGAGGGGACAGTAGCAGAAGAGACAGTTGAAATTGTCCGGGTCGCTGGTGGGATGGCAGGGGAAGTACTCGCACTGGCGATGGGAGAAGAAGGAAAAGGCCTTACCTTTCCAGTGGGGGGCGCCTGCGCGGTCACGTTCACTCATGGCGGACTCCTTTCCATCGTGGCGGTCTCCGGGCAGCAAAAAAGCTGCACAGCCCAAACAGCGTGCAGCGATATCCCCCGCCGATGGGGCGGGAGGGCGGCACCCTCTCAGGCTCGGAGAGGTTTTTGTGTGCGTCATACGCAGGCAGGTATTCTGACTTCGGCGTCCAGCGCGGTCCCCGCCTTCCCGGAGCACTTGCTCCAGTGACATCTGGGGACCCCTCCGCCAACACAGCAACGGCTTTGTGCGGGATTCTCACCCGGCTTCCCTTGTGCAGCGCCATCGGCGCACCTGCGTACCAGAGATATTTACTTGCACCGGTGGAAAGTTCCCACCGGTACCTACCATCATAGCGGCTTTTCCCCGCCCTGTCAAGTGGACTTTTCCCCCGCCGGCGCCGGAGTGGTGGAAAAAACTCCCCGCCGTCTCACGACGGCGGGGAGTGGGAAAACGGTGGTTACATGAGGTAGAAGAGCATCTTGGCCACCTCGGCCCGGGTGACGGAGTCGTTGGGCCGGAGCTGGTTGTTGTAGCCGGAAATGATGCCCTGGCCCACCAGGGACTCCACGTAGGGGAGAGACCAGGCGGGGACGGAGGCGGCATCGCTGAAGGTCAGGGACTGAGTCACATAGCCCTTGCCCTGGATGCGGCCCAGGATGGTCATGGCCTCGGCCCGGCTGATGGAGGCGGTGGCCCGGCCCATGAGGACGCCGTTGTCCAGGCTGCCTTTGATGATGCCCTCGGTGTACATGGCCTTCATGGCGTCCACGCACCAGGAGGGGGTGGTATCCAGGTCGGCGAAGGGGAGGGTGACATCGGAATAAGCGGTAAGATCCAGACCCATCCAGCGGGCCACCATCAGGGAGAACTCGCCCCGGGTGATGTTCTTATCGGGCTGGAAGAGAAGGCCGGAGCTGGACTCCACACCCTGAACCACACCCATGTCATAGAGGTAGGTGGTGTAGAGGGCGGCCCAGTGGGCAGTCATATCCACGAAGGGGCTCTGAGAGGTGGTGGAGCCGTCTTCGTTGGTGGTGGGAAGGATGTTGTAGGAGCCGCGGCCCACATTGCCGCTCTGGTCCACAGCGGTGACGGTGAGTCGGTGGAGCTTGCCGTCGCTGATGGGGAGGGTATAGGTCAGGGTGCCGGTGGACTCATTCCAGGTAAAGTTTACGCTCATGCCGTCCAGGGTCAGGGTGATGGCCGACTTGGCAAAGGCCTTGTCCACGTTGTCGGAGACGTAGCCGGTAAGCTTGCCGTTTTCGGCGGTCACGGTGACGGTGGGGACGGTCTCGTCGGTCAGCGCCTCAGTAGCCGTGGTAAACTGATCCAGATAGATGGTGCCGATGGCCTTCTCGCCGCCGCCGTAGACCACGGTGAGCCCATGGAGGGCGGCGGTGCCCTCAGGCAGGGCGGCAGTCAGGTGCTTCCAGCCGGTGAAGTCCAAAGCGGAAAGAACCACATCGCTGGTGGTGCCGGCACTGTCGGCGATGGTGGCGGTGAGGGTGTTGCCGGAGCCGTCGCCGTAGACCCACATGCTCAGGTAGCGGTCGCCGGTGGGGATGGCCAGGGAGGCACCCAGAGAGGCGGAGCCGGTCTCGCCAGCGCTGTAATCCACCCGGGCACTCTGCTTACCGTAGCGCACCAGATCGCCGGAGGACTCCCGGTTAATCACCGCGTTGGAGGAACTGGTGAGGGCGGACAGACCCTCGTCGGTCTCGAAATCGTCCAGCGTGTTGATATGGCCGACCACGGTGATGGGGATGGTGATGTAGGTGCCGCCGGCGCTGACGGTGAGGTTGCCAGTGCCGCTCTTGGTACCGGCGGTGAAAACGCCGTTTTCATCCACAGTGCCCACGGCAGAGTCTACCGACCAGGTGTAACAGGTGTCCTGACTGGTGAGCGCAATCTTCTTCCAGACCGCGCTGGCAGTGAGATCGATGCTCTCCTGTGGGTCCAGGGCGATGGAGGTGACGGGAGCCCCGGTGGCCTGGTTGGTCACCGAGATGGAGTCGGGGGTCTTGACCACGGTGATGGAGGCGCTGCCCTCGGCCCGGTTGGCGGAGGCGGTGACCTGAGTGGTGCCGCTTTCACTGCCGGCGGTAAAGACGCCGTTCACGTCCACGATGCCGTCGCCGTTGCGGATGGACCAGGAGACGGCGGTACTGTCCGAAAAGGTATAGCCGTTCTCATCCACCGGGGTGGCGGTGAGGGCTACCTGGGTGCCGGAGAGGACCACGGAGTCGTAGGGGGTGACATAATAGTGGTCCAGGACCCCGTTGGGCGAGAGCTCAGAGACCAGGAAAATGCCGTTGCTGACGGTGCGCAGGCTGCCGTCGGAGGGGGAGTTGAGAATGGACATGGAGGAGGTGCCCGGCAAGGTGGCGCCGATGGTGGTGGAGCCGCCGCCATCCAGAGCCACGGCCTCTACGCAGCCCAACTCAATGAGCCGCTGGGCCACCTGGGTAAGGGAGGCGCCCACGCTGTAACCGGACTGCCGGCCGTCGATGGCGTAGAAGATCACGCTGCCGTCGGCCTTGATGCCGATGGCGGTGCGGGGGTTGGCGGTGGAGTCGGTCTGGGGGCCCACCTGGCCATTGGTGACGATCTTGTAGTAGCCGCCGATGGCGGTGACCACATCATTCCACCGACTGTCGGCGGCGGTGACGTCAATGCTCACCTGGTCGCCGGGCTTCAGGGAGGACACCTGGCCCAGGAGCCATTCGTTGTTCTGCTTGTTGACGGTGAGGACCAGCTTGTCCTTGGGGATCTGGATGGAGGTGGTGGACTCCAGCACTTGATCAACGGTGCACACCAGACGGCCGCCCACGGTGAGCTCGTCGGAGAGAAGCAGAGAGCCAGTGACCTCGTCCACCTGGCGGGTACCCTCAGCGGGGGTGGCGGTCTCCAGGTTCTGGGAATCGGTGGCAATGTCGCCGGAGGATGCGGCATTCGTGTCCTGAGCTGTCGTCTCCATAGGAGTCTCCTCGGCAGACTCTGAGGCGGTGCCGTCGGTGTCGGTGACATCCAGATCCACGTCCACGGTCTGGCCCACATTGGTGGTAACGGGGGTGAGGATCACGTCGTAGCCGGGGCTGGTATGCTGGGTGGTGGTGCTGAACTCGTCAGTGTAGAGGTAGAGGCCGCCTTCGTGCTTGCCGTCGGCGGCGGTGCGGGTCTTGTTCACATCGGTGACCCGCATGGTGGAGCCGTTGAAGGTGGCGGTGACGGCCAGGTCGGGCTTGCCGATAAAGGCGGTGCCATCGGCCAGAAAGCCAACGGCGTAGTAGCCGCCGGAGGTGGTGCGCAATACGCCGTCGCTGATAATGACGCCCAAGGCATTGCCGGTGGAGAGATCGAAGAAGTCGCCGTTGACGCCGCCCACCACCCGGAGCCCCTGGGCCTCCAGGGACTTGGCCATGGTGGCCAGGTCCTGCCGGGACATGAGCTTGTCCCCGTAGACTACCACGGGGTAGACGCCGTCGGCGGGGGAGTAGGAGATGTACCGCTCGGTGCGCAGGTCGGACTTGGAGTTGCTCCAGAAAACCTGCTCCACCAGATCAGAGCCGGGCGCCAGGGAGACGGTGCCGCCGTGGAGCTCGTCGCCCAGAGCGATGGACGCGGACGCGGCGGGGGAGAGCCCCACCAGAACGGCCAGGGTCAGCGCAGTGGCCCGGATGCCAAATCGTTTCATGCTGTTGCCTCCAAAAATCATTGCAGGGTGAAAGGGAACGGGACTGGCCGTTGGGCGGCCCATTCATGATAGGTATAATCCTAACACACCCCCCCTTTTTTGTAAACGGCAGAGGCTGGGAAAAGCTGTCGTTTTGCTGCCGGAGAGACCAATGTTAGGAAAAAGTTAGAATGCCGGCGCGGCAAACGAAAATCCCGGCAGACCGGATTATGACGGTCTGCCGGGACGGTATGCGGGGCGCTGGGATCAAGGGGCAGATGGCTCGGAGGGAGGGGGCGGCGGAGGTGTTTTTTGTACCTTGGGAAGGGTAGTCTCCAAGGTGGCGCTCTCCTGCCGCTCCAGCAGCTCACCGATGAGCTGGTTGGAGATGAGGAAGCCGATGGGGGTGAGCCGCCAGCGGTGCCCGTCCCGGGCGGCCCAGCCGTTGTGCTCATATTCGGCCAGCTTGGCCTCGATGGGGTCGAAATTCATAAAATATTCCCGCCGGTACTCCCACTCCTCGATGCCGCGGGTGGTCCGCAGCCGGAGCATAAGGTACTCTCCTGAACGCTCCCGCTTGGGGATGAGGTCGTCGGAGTCGATGATGGGCTTGCCGCCCAGCACTCCGTCGATATAGCCGTCCAGATCCCGGAGGAAGGAGAAGCGCCGACCGCCGAAATCGGAGTGGGCGCCTGGCCCGAAGCCCAGGTAGGGCCGGGTGAGCCAATATTTCAGGTTGTGCCGCGATTGAAAGCCGGACTGGGCAAAATTGGAGATCTCATACTGGTGATAGCCGGCGTGCTCCAGCCGGGCCACCATCCACAGGTACATGTCAGCCTGCATGTCGTCGTCCGGGAGGGTCTCACCCCGGGACACCCGGGCGCACAGGGGTGTGCCCTCCTCGACCTTCAGGCCGTAGCCGGAGATGTGCTGGGGCTGGAGGGCGATGGCCTTCTCCACCGAGTCCTGCCACCGGGCCATGTCCTGGCCGGGCAGACCGTACATTAGGTCCAGGGTCAGATTTTTGATCTTGGCCTCCCGGATGGCGGCCACCGCCTCCTGGACCTGCTGGAAGGAGTGGGGCCGGTGGAGGGCGGCGAGCTCGTCGTCGTGGGCGGACTGCATCCCCAGGGAGACCCGGTTGATGCCCGCCCGGCGGAGGCGCACCATGCTCTTCTTGTCCACGCTCTCGGGGTTGGCCTCCATGGTGACCTCAGCGTTGCCGGCCACCTCGAACTTCCGCCGGATCACGGAGAGCAGTTCACGGATGCGCTTTTCTCCGTAGAAGCTGGGGGTGCCGCCGCCGAAGTAGATGGTGTCCACCAGATAGCCCTTGGCCTGGGGGGCGGTCTCCTTGATGTGGGTCAGCAGAGCCTTCTGGTAGTCATCCATGCGCTCGGTGCGGCCGGACAAGGAATAGAAGTCACAGTAGTCGCACTTGCTTTTGCAAAACGGTATGTGGATGTAGAGGCCCAGCTGCTTTCCCATGGCGGTCCCACCTTGCTTCAAAATCGAATCATGATAAATCATTATACCGCGTTTTTCATCTGATGGCAATGAAGCGCGGGGAATTTCCGGCCAAAAGCAAAAGAGATTGGCCGGGGATGGAAAGCGTGTTATACTAAAATGACATGTACTTATTTAAGAAAGGAGAAGAGGCCTGTGGAGCGCATAGGGGTACCGGGGACGGCGGAAAAGCAGATCCGGCGGGTAAGCTTTACCGTG
>NZ_CALXEE010000017.1 GCF_944387245.1 uncultured Intestinimonas sp.
CTGTGCGGTCTGCGCCGCCGGGGCTACACCCCCCGCTCCATCCGCAACTTCTCCGAGCGCAACGGCGTGAGCAAGGCCGCCTCCACCGTGGAGTTCGCCTTCCTGGAGCACTGCCTCCGGGAGGATCTGAACGACGTAGCCCTCCGCCGGATGGCGGTTCTCCGCCCGGTGAAGCTGGTCATCACCAACTACCCTGAGGGCCAGAGCGAGACCTTCACCGTGGAGAACAACCCCAACCGTCCCGAGGACGGCACCCGTGAGGTCACCTTCTCCCGGGAGATCTATGTGGAGGCCGAGGACTTCCTGGAGACCCCCGTGCCCAAGTACAAGCGTCTCTACCCCGACGGCCCCGAGTGCCGCCTGAAGGGCGCCTACCTGATCCAGTGCACCGGCTGCAAGAAGGATGAAAGCGGCAACGTGGTGGAGATCTACGCCACCTATGATCCCGACAGCCGCGGCGGCGATCCCGCCGACGGACGGAAGGTGAAGGGCGCCACCATCCACTGGGTGGACGCCGCCACCGCCGTGGACGCCGAGATCCGGCTCTACGACAACCTCTTTTCCGACGCCGACCCCGACGCCGGCGACAAGAATTTCCTGGACTGCCTGAACCCCAACTCCCTGGAGGTCCTCAGCGGCGCCAAGGTGGAGCGCTGCCTGGCTGACGCCCAGGCCCCCGCCTCCTTCCAGTTCCTGCGCCAGGGCTACTTCTGCGTGGACAACAAGGACTCCAAGCCCGGCCATCTGGTTTTCAACCGCTCTGTGAGCCTGAAGGATTCTTTCAAATTCTAAGCGGCAGCGAACGGCGGACGGCCAGAGGCCGCCCGCCGTTTTTAATTCCGCACTTGGAGGTCATAAAAGATGAAGCAGTATCTCTTCCGCAACGACTACTCCTTCGGCGCCCATCCCAAGGTCCTCTCCGCTCTGGCTGAGACCAATCTGGAGGGCAACATCGGCTACGGCGATGACGCCTACTGTGATCGGGCCAAGTCTCTGATCCGGGATTTGTGCCAGTGCCCCCAGTCCGAGGTGCAGTTCCTCATCGGCGGCACCCAGACCAACTTCACCGCCATCGCCGCCTTCCTGCGGCCCTGGGAGGGCGTCATTGCCGCCGACTCCTCCCACATCAACGGCCACGAGGTGGGCGCTGTGGAGGCCACCGGCCACAAGATTCTCCAGATCCATACCGGTTCTGACGGCAAGATTACTCCGGCGCAGATCGCGCCCATCCTGGAGCGGCACAAGGACGTACATCTGGTCAAGCCCCGGCTGGTGGAGATCGCCGATGCCACCGAGAGCGGCATGGTCTACACCAAGGCTGAACTCACCGCCCTCTCCGAGTACTGCCGGTCCAATGACCTGCTCCTCTTCCTGGACGGCGCCCGGCTGGGCTCCGCCCTGGCCTCCTCCCAAAATGACCTGACCCTCCCCGATCTGGCCCGGCTCACCGATGCCTTCTACATCGGCGGCACCAAGAACGGCGCCCTCATGGGCGAGGCCCTGGTCATCACCAACCCCGCCCTCCAGCCCGATTTCTTCCGCATCAAAAAGCAGCTGGGTGCAGTGCTGGCCAAGGGCTGGCTGCTGGGGGTCCAGTTTGAGGCCCTGCTGAAAGACGGCCTCTACTTTGAGATGGCCCGCCACGCCAACGCCATGGCCGCCCGTCTCCAGGCCGGCCTGAAGTCTCTGGGCTGGAAGCTGTGGGTGGACTCCCCCACCAATCAGGTTTTTGCCGTGGTGGACAACGCCACCAAAGCCAAACTTGACACCCTGTGCGCCTATGAGGACTGGTGCCCCGCTCAGGAGCCCGGCCACACTGTGATCCGCTTCGTTACCTGCTTCGCCACCGCCCCCGAGGACGTGGACGGCTTCCTGGCCGCCCTGCGCTGACAGACAGGAGGGACCCAACTGTGGATATTATGTACTATCTGAAGATCAAGATCCCAAACACCATCTACCGCATCGCCCAGCTACTGGAAATTCTGGTCAGCGTTCTGGTGATCCTCGCGATCCTGTTCTCCTTTGCCACCATCTTTCACCAGTTGGGCCTTATGGCCACAGATCCCAGCAGCGTGGACGGCCTTCAGTCGTTCCTGTCCACTACCTTTACTGTCGTCATCGGCATTGAGTTTCTGAAAATGCTCAGCCGTCACAACCTGAGCTCGGTAGTGGAGGTCCTCCTCTTCGCGATCTCTCGCCAGATGGTCATCGAGCACACCTCCCCTGCGGAAAATCTGCTGATGGTGGCCGCCATTGCCGCTCTCTTCCTCATCCGCAAATTCCTTTTCATCCCCGGACTAGACGATAAGCAGACCCTTACCGTTCCCCGCTCCGATGACCCCATAGAAGAACACATCGGCGCTGGTCGTCATTGAACAAAAGAGCACGCCCCATCACTCAGATGGGTCGTGCTCTTTTTCTGCTTCCTCCGGCGGAGTCTCCGGAGGGACAGACTCTCTTTTCTCCACTCTGGAGAACCGCACGCACTGGAGCAGCACCCACAGGGCACACAGCGCCGCCGCCGCCAGCGGCATGGCCCAGGAGGCCTGACCCAGTGGCTCATAGATGCTCCCCAGCGTGGTGGAATAGGGGATGAGCCGCTGGGTGACCGGCGACCAGGCTATCTTATATACTCGGAGGCCGATCATTCCCCAGCACAGGGCAGTCATGCACCACACCGCCGGAATCCACCGCCGGTGTCCTCGGCCCAGCAGGGGCAGAGACCCCAGCACTGCCAGGATGGCCAGACAGAGGGAGAAGGCCGACTCCTGCCCCTCGTAGAGCGCGACCGGCAGATCCGGCCGCTCATAGAAGAGCCAGAAGGCGGCTGCCAGCCAGGGGACCAGCCCCGGCAGCAGCCGGCGGATGGGCGGCCGGACCAGTACCAGCCGCAGACGGCACGCATCGCCGCCGCTGCTCCAGCGGAAGACCAGGTACTGGATCACGGCGGTCAGTCCCACGGCGCCCACCAGGATGGCCAGAGCCCCAAACAGGATTGATCCACCCTTTCCGCTCAGTAAAAGTCCCTGAACGGAGGCACCCAGCATGGCCTGCGAGGAACCAAACAGCGTCAATGCCACTGCGGCGATGACCGTCTTGGTCACAAAGGTGAGATTCACCGCCAGACACATCAGGGCATTGGAGATCTGAAACCAGCGGCTGTGATAGGTGTAATACTTTTGCAGGTAGACACCATAGGCCATGCAGCCCAGGTAGGCGCAGTAGCACAACACCATGGGCATAAAGAGGTCCAGCAGATAGAAGAGCACACCGCCGCCCAGGGCAAAAGCAAAGGACAGCAGACTCTGCCAGTCGGCCCGGCTCAGGGACCGGATGGGCTTCTCCCCGTCCAGCAGGTCGTCCACTGCCACCCCCAGAGCCCGGGCCAGGGGTACCAGCAGAGGGACGTCCGGATACCCGCCGCCGCTTTCCCACCGGGAGACCGTCTTGTTGCTCACCCCCAGCATGTCGGCAAGCTCCTGCTGAGTGAGGTTTTTATCCCGCCGGTACTGCTTCAATCGTTCTGAAAAGCTCTGTTCCATTTGGGTCTCGCCCCCTTTCTTTGGCGTCATTGTACCATGGAATCGGCTCCCGACGCCACCCCATTGCCCGGGAATTCTGTCTCGCATACCGGGAATTGCCCCAAAAACACAAGACCCCGGGCCAAAGATACGGCCCGGGGTCACCGGTTCAAAACAGGTCCTTCTTCTTCAGGATCACGGCAATGACACCAATGATGACGCCGGTGATAATCAGCGGCACCCACCAGAACTGGTCCAACGGCAGCCCGCTACCGTTGATATTCATGCCATAGAAACCAAAGACGATGTTGGGGATGGTCAGCAGGATGGTGATGGAGGTCAGCACCTTCATGATGACGTTCAGGTTGTTGGAAATCACGCTGGCAAAGGCATCCATCATACCCGAGATGATGGAGGAGTAAATGTTGGCCATCTCAATGGCCTGACGCACCTCAATGAGCACGTCCTCCAGCAGGTCGTGGTCCTCCTCGTAGAGGGTGATGATACGGCCGCGGAGGATCTTCTCCAGCGTCACCTCGTTGGCCTTCAGTGAGGTGTTGAAGTAAACCAGAGACTTTTCCAGATCTAGGAGCTGAATGAGCTCCTTGTTCCGCTGGGACTTGTAGAGCTGGCGCTCCATATAGTTGTAGATCTTGTCGATCTGCTTCAGGTACTGGAGGAAGCGTTTGGCCACCTGCAGCAGCAGATAGAGGATGAAGCTGGTCTTCTTCTGGGTCTCCGCATTCTTCACCAGGCCGTCCTGGAAGTCCCGGATGATGGGGGTCTCCTTCAGGCAGACGGTGATGATGCACTTCTCCGCCACGATGATGCCCAGGGGAAGGGTGGAGTAGACTACCGCGTCCCCCTTCTCCACCGCGGGGAGGTCGATGATGATGAGGGTCTGCCCGTCCTCGGTATCGATTCGGGAGGTCTCCTCCTCATCCAGTGCAGCTCTCAAAAAGCCTGGGTCAATGCCCAGCAGCGCGGTGACGGTGGACATCTCGTCCTCCGTGGGATAGGTGAGGTTCACCCAGCAGCCGTCCTCCGCCTTGTCCAGTTTGGTCATCTGGCCGTTGATGGTCTTGTGAATGGTCAGCATTGGTATCACGCCTTTCCCGGCACGGGAAAATGGGTATAAAAATCCCGCACCGCCTCATTTTGCCGCCCCTGCGGGTCTCCCCGCCCGGGCTTGAACGGCGAATCAGGCGTGCGGTACTCACCGGCCAAATCGGTCAGACGCAGAGCCTATACGCCGTGCTACGTACATGATGTCTTCGACTCAAAGGGTCACCGCTCACGGCGCATATCACTCCTTCGGTTTACGGATCGTCTTTCCCACTGTGGAAAGACATATTTATGCCAAATTGTGGGATATATGCCCACGAATAAACCATTTTACAGTTTATTCAGCAGGTATTATTATAAGCCCCTTTCCTTCGGATTGCAAGCCCTTTTGGATCTGATGCCGTCCTTTCCCCAGCAAAATACCACTGTCAGTGGCAGCCGTGCGGTTTCGACAGAAAAGGCCCGGAGCCATACGGCTCCGGGCCCTGTTGATCCACTTTTTACTTGTCCCGGTTGAAGATCTTGAAGATATCCACAAAGGGGTCTTCCTCCGGCTCCTCCGAAAGGGGCTCCAGCGCAGGGCGGTCGTTGGCTCCACCCGGTGTCTTGGCCCCGCCTCCAGCCCGCTCCTTGCCGGCAGCGTCACGGCCGTTGGAGAACACATTGTTGGAGAGCCCGCCAGCGCCCTCTTCAAAGCCGGTGGAGATGACGGTGACCCGGATCTCATCCTCCAACTCCTCGTCGAAGGCGGCGCCAAAGATGATGAGGGCATCGGGGTGGGCGGCCTGCTGCACCAGATTGGCGGCGGTCTCCACCTCTTCCAGGCCGATGTCCATGGAGCCGGTGACGTTGACCAGCACGCCGTGGGCGCCGTTGATGGAGGTCTCCAGCAGGGGGCTGGAAATGGCCATCTTGGCGGCCTCCTCGGCCTTGTTCTTGCCGGCGGCCCGGCCCACTCCCATGTGAGCCATACCGGCATCCTTCATGACGGCGGTGACGTCGGCGAAGTCCAGGTTGATGAAGCCGGTGTTCTTAATGAGGTCGGAGATGGACTGCACCGCCTGGCGCAGCACATCGTCGGCAATTTCAAAGGCGTTCTGGAAGGTGATCTTCTGATCGGTGGCAAACTTCAGACGCTCGTTGGGGATGATGACCAGGGAGTCCACCTTGCCCCGGAGCTCCTCGATACCGGCCTCGGCCTGGAGCATGCGGCGGCGGCCCTCAAAGGCGAAGGGTTTGGTGACCACGCCCACGGTGAGCAGTCCGGCCTCCTTGGCGATATCGGCCACGATGGGCGCCGCACCGGTACCGGTGCCGCCGCCCATACCGGCGGTGATGAAGACCATGTCCGCATCCTCCAGCGCCTTGGCGATCTGGCCCCGGCTCTCCTCAGCGGACTTGCGGCCTACCTCCGGATTGGAGCCGGCGCCCTGGCCGCCGGTGAGTTTCTCGCCGATCTGGATCTTGTAGGTGGCGCTGGAAGTGGTCAGCGCCTGCTTGTCCGTATTGACCGCGATAAAATCTACGCCCTGTACGCCGGAGCGCACCATGCGATTGACAACGTTGCTGCCGCCGCCGCCCACACCGATGACCTTAATGGTGACGACGCTCTCAGGCCCTGTATCCAATCCAAAAGCCATGCCCGTTCCTCCTATGTAAACAACTAGTGATAGTAAAGCTATGCAGACTGATTCCAATATACTGTATTGTATCTCTCTTTCCCAGTTAGGTCAATAGCCTGCGCAAGATTTCGTTCCACTTTCCCCGTCAACTTCCGGCCGTTTTCGGGATAAATCGGGGCTGATCCAGGGTGAGATCCACCACTCCTGTCTCATTTGACTGAATGATGCCCTGGGCCATGGATTCGGTGAGCACCCGGGTCTGCCACATGAAATCGTCGCTCATGCGCATCTTCACCGTGAGACGCCCATCATAGACCATGGAGATCTCGGCGGCGGAGGAGAGATCGATGGAGGATACCTCGCCCAGAATGTCCCGCTGCTCCAGAGCGGAGAGCAGGTCCATCAGGCTCTCCAGCTTGAGACCCTCGGCATCCTCCACCGCCAAAGTAGTCCCCACGGCGGGGAGCAGGGCGGTGAGTCCGGAGACCTCCGCCACACCCGCCTGCTCCGGCTTGGAGACCTGCTCCAGGATCTTACCCTTGGCGTCTATGATCCACCAGCCCTCATCCCCTTGAATGACGGCAGCCGGTGTGCGCTCGGTGACATTGATGACCAGTCCATCGGGCAGGGCGTGGCGGATGTTCACCTCATCCACATAGGGGAGGGTGGAATAAATTTTCTGCGCCGTCCGCGAGCTCCCCACCAGGAACAGGTTATCCCCCTTCTCCACCCCGGAGGCATCGATGATCTCCTGGGCAGTGTACCGGCTCACGCCGGTGACGGTGATGTCCTCCACCCGGAAAAAGACCACACAGCCCGCAGCGATCACCACCAGGATGATGATGAGGGAGAGCACTTTATAGAGGAAACCGAAGCGTCCCCGGTTTCTCCGCTTTCTTTTGTTGGAACGCCGTGATGCCATGGGTCCGCCTCCGGATTCGTTCTCTTTCTTCCTTGTTGGGTCAGTATACCACACAAAGGTAAGGAAATCGTTAAGAAATCCTTACAACTTGGGCAAGCCTCCCCCGTCGTCCTCCAGACGGCGGATATGGGCGCCCAGGCCCCGCAGCGTCTCTTCCAGCCCGTGGTAGCCCCGGTCAATGTGGCTCAGGCCCTCAATGTGGCTCACCCCCTCCGCTCCCAGGGCGGCCACCACCAGCGCAGCACCGCCCCGCAGGTCAGCGGCACGCAGCGGCGCTCCGTGGAGTCTCTCCACACCGCACACCACCGCCACCCGGCCCTCCACCCGGATTCTGGCCCCCATGCGGCAGAGCTCATCCACATGGCGGTAGCGGCTTTCAAACATGTTCTCCACAAAGACGGTGGTCCCCCGACTCCTGCACAAGGCCGCCATCACCGGCGGCTGGGCGTCGGTGGGGAAGCCGGGATAAGGGGCTGTGCGGATGGGCCGCACTCCCTGGAGAGGGCCATCCCGGCGGATAGAGATCCGCTGTTCCCCGCTGCGGACCCGGCAGCCCGCCTCCGTCAGGATGGCAGTGACGGTGGAGAGCTGACGGTAATCGGTGCCCAGAATCTCCGCCTCTCCCCCGGCCGCCGCCACCGCTGAGAGCAGAGTTGCCGCCACGATCCGGTCGGGCATGACGGTGTGCTCTCCGCCGTGAAGCGTCTTTCCTCCGGTGACGGTGACCGTGGAGGTCCCCGCCCCCCGGACGTCAGCCCCCAGGGTGCGCAGAAAGCCCTGGAGATCTACGATCTCCGGCTCCCGGGCAGCATTGTTGATGACGGTGGTCCCCGCCGCTCCGCAGGCGCAGAGCATGGCGTTCTCCGTGGCCCCCACGCTGGGGATGGAGAGGTCGATCTGGCAACCCCGGAGCCCGCCCTTGGGCAGGGCACAGTGGAGGGCGCCACCCTCCTCCCGGATCTCCGCTCCCAGGGCCCGGATGGCCGCCAGGTGCAGGTCGATGGGCCGGGGCCCCAGCTCACAGCCCCCGGGCATGCTCAGCTCCGCCGCCCCGGTACGGGCCAGGATGGCCCCCAGAAAGATCACCGAGGAGCGCATCTCCCGCATGAGGGCGTCGGGCACGTCGTTCCGGGTGAGCCCGGAGGCGTCCACCGTCACCGTGTCACCGGAGCGCTCCACCTTGCAGCCCAGGTGCTCCAGGATCGCTATGGATGCCCGCACATCCGAGAGATCGGGACAATTATGTACCACACTGACGCCGGGGCACAGCACCGCCGCCGCCAGAATAGGCAGGACGCTGTTTTTGGCCCCGTGGACTATGGCCGTCCCTTCCAGCGTTCTGCCGCCTTCCACTTGATAAATGCTCATGACCGTCCACCCTCCGCATGTTGATGGTTTCAGGCCATACTATGCGTCCGGGCGGACGGGTGACAGCAAAGGGCGTTACTTCCCCTCTTTCATGAGGGACATAAGGGTTTGATAAATCTCCTCGGCGGCGTCGGTAACTGAAAGGCCGGTCAGGGCCTTGGACATGGCCGCGCGTTTCTCCGGGTCGGCCAGCAGAGCCTTGACCTCCCGGTAGAGGGCGGCGCCGTCGATCTCCGGCTCCAGCAGCACCACCGCCGCCCCGTGGTGCTCCAGCACCCGGGCGTTCTTCTCCTGGTGGTTGTTGGTCACGTTGGGAGAGGGCACCAGCACGCAGGGCTTGGCGATGGCGGTGAGCTCCGAGATGGTAGAGGCGCCCGCCCGGCACACCACCAGGTCGGCGGCGGCCATGACCAGGGGCATATCGTAGATATACTCCCGCACCTCCGCCCCGCCGGTGAGCTCCACACCGCGCTCCGCCAGAGCGGCGGTGAGGCTCTTATAGTTCCGCCCGGCGCCGTGGATGTGGTGGAAGGGGAAGCCCTCCGCCGCCTCGGCCTGGAGGAAGTCGGCCATATACCGGTTCATGACGTCGGCACCCAGACTTCCCCAGTAGGAGAGGACCAGAGGACGGTCGTCGGCCAGGCCCAAAGCCTCCCGGGCCTCCTTTCGGGTGTGATCGAAGAAGTCCCGCCGCACCGGCGTACCGGTGACCACTACCCGCTCCGGGTGTGGGTAGTGCTTTCGGGAGTCCTCAAAGCCCACCATGACCCGGTCCACCACCTTGGACAGGAGCTTGGTGGTGAGGCCGGGCACAGCGTTGGACTCATGGACGGCAGTGGGGATACCCCGTCGGGCGGCCTCCTTCACCACGGGGTAGGAGGCGTAGCCGCCGGTACCCACCACCAGGTCGGGCTTGAATTCATCCAGGATGGCCCGGGCCTGCCGCCGGGCCTGGGGCAGGGTGACCACTGTCATAACATTGTGCTTGATGTCCTTCCACTTCCACGCCCGGTGGATGGTGTTCACGTGGACCGTGCGCAGCTCGTAGCCCTCGTGGGGCACCAGGGTCCGCTCCATGCCGTTGTCCGCCCCGGCGAAAAGGACTTGGCAGTCCTGGTGCCGGGACTGAAAGAGCCGGGCCAGGGCAATGGCCGGGTTGATGTGGCCGGCGGTGCCGCCGCAGGTAAAGAGAATCTTCACTTCAACACCTTCTCATCCGGCTTTGGGAGCCGGGATCTGTCTGGATACGCTGAGGACGATGCCCATCTCCACCAGCTGAATCACCAGGGCGGTGCCGCCGTAGCTGAAAAACGGCAGGGAGATGCCGGTGGGGGGAATGAGGTTGGTGACCACGCCGATGTTCAAAAAGACCTGGACGGCCACCTGGGTGGTGATGCCCACGATGAGGAGGGCGCCGAACCGGTCCCGGGCATGAAGGGCCAGCCAGTAGCCCCGGATGATGAGCAGGGCGAAGAGGAGAAGGATCATGGCCGCACCGATGAAGCCCAGCTCCTCACACACGATGGGAAACACATAGTCGTTCTGAAGTTCAGGGAGATAGAGGAATTTCTGTCTTGAATTTCCAAGGCCAAGGCCCAGCAGGCCTCCTGAGCCAATGGCGTAGAGGGACTGGACGATCTGGTAACCGTCTCCCTGGGTATCGGTCCAGGGATTCTGCCAGATGGCGATGCGGTCGGCCATATAGTCGGTGGTGTTGACCACCAGCCACAATGCGGCCACCATGAAGGCGCCGCCCGCCGCGAACCAGCCCAGCCGGATACCGGCGGCAAAGAGGATGGAGGCGCCGATGGCCAGGATGAGGATGGTGGCGGAGAGGTGGGGCTGGAGGAGGAGCAACCCCGCGATGATGACCAGCACCACGCCGTAGGGCACCAGCTCCAGAAAACCGATGCGGTCCAGCAGCTCCAGGAAGTGGCCGGAGTAGGTGCGCTTATTGAAATGGCGCTTTTTTTCCGTGTTCCGCTTGGAGAGCCGGGCGGAGAAGTAGAGGATGACGCCCAGCTTGGCGGCCTCAGAGGGCTGCCACCGGGGCAGCGGGCCAATGGCCCGAATCCAGCGGTTGGCACCGCCGCCGCTGGCGCCGATGCCGGGGATCTTCACCATGACGAGCAGGATGATGGAGCCCACCAGGGCAAAGACGGAGAGCCACCGCAGGGTTTGGTAGTTGATCTTGCTCATGATATACATGATGACCACACCGCCGACAGCAAAGAGACCCTGGCGCATAAAATAATAGGTGGGGTCATCCATGTTGTAGAGGGCGTCGGCGTAGGAGGCGGAGAACATCATGATGACGCCGATGGCGGTGAGCAGCAGCACCAGCATGAGAAAGGGCAGGTCCAGTGGTCCCCGTGCCAGCTGTTCCTCCACGGTGAGGTCACGTTTGAGTTTTCGGGCCATCGGATCTCCTGCCTTTCAGGGTAAATTGAGGATTTTAGAAGAGGTTCGCGTCCAGGAAAGCGGCATACCGGTCCATCACGCCCACAAAGGCCAGGGCACAGAAGAGAAGGGACACCAGTGCAAAGACGGCCACCACCTTCTTCTCACTCCACCCACACATCTCAAAGTGGTGGTGGAGGGGGGCCATCTTAAAGATGCGCTTGCCATGGGTGACCTTGAAATAGGTCACCTGAATGATGTCGGAGAGGGTCTCAGCAATATAGACAATGCCCACCAGGATCAGGACCAGAGGCATGTCGAAGGCAAAGGCCAGGCCGCACACGGCGCCGCCCAGGAAGAGGGAGCCGGTGTCGCCCATAAAGACCTTGGCGGGGTAGTGGTTGTAGATGAGGAAGGCACACAGACCGCCGAAGAGGGCGCCGCCGAAAACACCCAGGTCGGCCACACCCCAGTACCAGGCCACGGCGGAGAAGAAGGCGGCCACGGGCAGGGTGACGCTGGAGCTCAGGCCGTCCACACCGTCGGTGATGTTGACAGCGTTGACAGTGCCCACCATGACGAAGGCGGCAAAGGCCATGTAGACCACCCAGGGCAGCTCAATGGTGATCTGGAGGAAGGGGATATAGAGGTGGGGGGCCAGGTAGCCGAAGTACCGCAGCAAGGCGGTGAAGGCGATGGCGGCGGCCAGTTGGAGGAGGAACTTGGGACCGGCGGTGAGGCCGGTGTTCTCCCGTTTCTTCACCTTCTCATAGTCGTCCAGGTAGCCGATGACACCGAAGACCAGGGCGAAGCAGAAGACGAAGAGAGCCCGAAAGTCCCCCCGGAGCAGGTCGGGCCAGCCGATGAGGATGATGGTGGCCAGGATTCCGAAGATGAACATCAGTCCGCCCATGGTGGGGGTCCCCTGCTTGGACATGTGCCAGGTGGGGCCGTCCTCCTTGATGGACTGACCGGCCTTCATCCGGCGCAGTACGGGGATGAGGAACTTGCCGGCCACAGCCGACAGCACAAAGGAACAGAGCGCGGCGATCAGAATTCTCATATTTTCAACCTCCTGGGGAAAGTCCCGAAAGGGGATTATATCACGGCCCACTGGAAACCACAATCGGAGAAATCCACAGATTGCGGACATTAGGCCTCTTTTTTCCCAAATATCGCTCGTCGGGCGAAGTGCTGAGCCACCACTTCCCGCTCATCCAGGTGGCGGCGCTCTTCCCCTACCTCCTGGTAGGTCTCATGCCCTTTCCCTGCCAGCACCACCACGTCGCCGGTGGCGGCCAGGTCCAGGACCCTGTGGATGGCCTCCACCCGGTCGGGCTCTACCACCACCGGGGTGGCCGCTCCGTCCATGCCCCGGAGGATATCGTCGATGATGGCCTCCGGCTCCTCGGTGCGTGGGTTGTCAGAGGTCACCACCACCAGGTCGGCAAGGTCCGCCGCGATGGCACCCATCACCGGCCGCTTGGTCCGGTCCCGGTCACCGCCGCAGCCGAAGAGGCAGAGAACCCGCCGGTCGGTGAGGTCCCGGACGGTGGTGAGGATGTTCTCCAGGGCGTCCGGGGTATGGGCGTAGTCGATGATGACGGTATAGGCCGCCGGTACCGGCACCACCTCCACCCTGCCCTTGACCCCCGGGGCCGACCGCAGGGCGGTGACGATCTGTTCCATGCCGATGCCCAGGTTGAGGGCGCAGGCGATGACGCCCAGAGCGTTATAGATGGAAAAGCCGCCGGGGATGGGCAGGAAGACCCGGCCGATGGTATTTTGGGCCACCGCCTCAAACTCCACATGGCTGGGGTAGAGCCGAAGGTTTTTGGCCACCAGGTCGGCCCGGTCCTTCCGCTCGGAGTAGGTAAATACAGGACAGGGAACGTGTTCGGCGTACCATCTCCCCGCCTCGTCGTCCAGGTTGAGGATGGCCAGATCGGTCTGGCGGAAGAGCCGGCCCTTTGCGTCCCGGTAGGCCTCCATGGTGCCGTGGTAGTCCAAATGGTCCTCGGTGAGGTTGGTAAAAATCCCGGCGGCGAAGCGGACGCCGAAGGTCCGCCGCTGGTCCAGGGCGATGGAGGAGGCCTCCATCACCACGTGGGTGCAGCCGGCGCTGACCATGGCCCGGAGCAGGGCCTGGAGCTCATAGGACTCCGGGGTGGTGCGGTTGGCGGGGAGCACCCGGTCTCCGATCAGGTTCTGGTTGGTGCCGATGAGGCCCACCTTGGCCCCCAGGGCACTCTCCAGCACCGCCTTCAGGAGGTAGGTGGTGGTGGTCTTGCCGTTGGTGCCGGTGACGGCCACGCAGGTGAGCTTTTCCGCCGGATGGCCGAACCAGTTGGCGGAGATCAGCGCCAGGGCAGCCCGGGGGTCCTCCGCCACCAGCCAAGGACCGGGAAAGCTCGGGGCACGGCGGCAGAGGACCGCCGCCGCCCCCTTTTCCAGCGCCTCGGCGATGAAGTCCTGCCCGTCGGCCTTGTAGCCTGGCAGGGCCGCGAAGAGGTTCCCCGGCGCTATGGTGCGGGTGTCGTAGCTGATGCCGGTGATCTCCGTGTCATCTTTCCACGTCCCGCCCCTCAGGGGCACTCCCTTCCGCAGCTCCTCCAGTCGCATGACGCGCCTCCCTTACTCAATGGATGTTGGAGATGTTTCCAATGGCGGCATAATCCTGCACCGCGGTATCCATGAACTGCACCTCCACCACGGTGCCCGGGTCCACCATGGTACCGGCCGTGATGGACTGTTCAGTGGCGATGGTGGTATCGGAATAGTCGGTGACGCCGATGGGCCGCATATACAGGCCCAGCTTCTCCAGTGCCTGCTCCGCTGCCGACGCCGTCATGCGGATGAGGTCGGGGACGGAGACCTGCTCCGTGGGCTTTTCGGCGCCCAGGTACAGGACTACCTCGCTCTTGCCCGGGATGGAAACGCCCTGGGCGGGGAGCTGGTCGGTGACGGCGGCGCCGTCGCCCACCACCCGGTAGCCCAGACCCTTGGACTGGAGCAGTTTGATGGCGTCAGCCTGGCTCAGGCCCACGGCGTTGGGCACCACCACATCGGCGTAGGAGCTGTCGCTGTATACCTTCTCCACACCCAGGTAGTCCAGGATGTCGGCGATAAGGGAACCAGCGGACAGGGCGCCCATGTTGCCGCCGCTGATGTAGAAGCCATGGGAGGTATAGTCGCTGCCCGGCACCACGGGGGTGGGACTGTCGAAGGCGATGAGGACCACGATCTGGGGATCGTCGGCGGGGGCCACACCCAGGAAGGAGACAATGAGGTCGCCGGTGTCCTCGTCCCGCTTCTCGGAGGTACCCGTTTTGCCGCCGATGCGGTAGCCCTCCACATTGGCGTTTTTACCGGTGCCGCCGTTGACCACGCCGTAGAGCATCTCCCGGACCATGGCGGAGGTGGACTCGCTGACCACCTGCCGGACCTCGGTGGGCTCGGTCTGCTCCACCACATTGCCCTCCTGGTCGGTGAGGGCCTGCACCACATAGGGCTGCATCAGGTGACCACCGTTGACGGCAGCGCTGGCGGCGGTGATGAGCTGGATGGGGGTGAGACGGAAGGTCTGGCCGAAGGAGGCGGTAGCCAGGGAGACCTCGCCGTAGATGCCGGTGAAGTAGTCGTGGGTCCACACCAGGTTGGTGTTGTCGGCCTCCCCCTGGATGTCGATGCCCGTCTTGCCGATGATGCCGAAGTCCAGCAGGTACTGGTAGAACTTTTCCGCCCCCAGGGCCTGCCCGATCTCGATGAAGGCGGGGTTACAGGAGTTGGCCACCGCCTGGGCCAGCGTCTGGCCCCCGTGGCCCTCATGTTTGGAACAGCTGATGCGCCGGTCAGCCACGATCTTATAGCCTGGGCAATAGAAGTGAGAATTCTGGTTGACCACGCCCTCCTCCAGGGCGGCGGCCAGGACCATGATCTTGAAGGTGGAGCCGGGCTCGTAGGTGTCGGTGACCACCCGGTTGGTCCACTGGGTGTACTGAGCCTCCTGAAGTGCCTCGGCATAGGCGTCCTCATTGGCGGAGGGATCGTTCTGGACCTTTTCCAGATAGGCCGCCAGGACGGGATCGGTGATGCTCCGGGGCTGGTTGAGGTCATAGTTGGGCGAAGATGCCATGGCCAGGATGGCCCCTGTCTTGGGGTTCATGACAATACAGAAGCCGCCGTTGCGGACCTCATAGGAGGTGATTCCGTCGGCCAGGGCCTTTTCACAATAGCTCTGGATGGTGGCGTCAATGGTGAGCTGGACGTTGAGCCCCGGCTGAGCATCCACATAGCTCTCGTAGCTGGAGAGCATCTCGGTGCCGTCGTTTTTCTTTGCGGTGACCACCCGGCCCGGCTCCCCGGCCAGCAGGTCCTCATACTTGGCCTCGATGCCGTAGGCCCCCCGGTTGCCATCATTGACATTGACCCAGCCGATGACCTGGGCGGCTAGGGAGCTGTAAGGATAGACCCGCTTGGTATCGGGTAGGAGATAGACGCCGGGATAGAGGCCATTTTCCTCCTGGAAGGTGCGCACGGCAGTGGAGACATCGTCGTCCACCCGCCACTGGAGCACCTCATACTGGGAGCCGGTGTTCTCCATGCGCTTGAGGATGGTATCGGTCTCCACCCCCAGGATTTCCGCCAGGCCCTCGGCCACGAACTCCTGATAGCGACCAGCCATGGCGGCACTCTCGGCATCGGTGAGCTGGTTGCCCTTGGCGGCCTTCTTCCCCCCCGACTCGGCCTTGGTCTCCTCTGCTGCCAGGATGTCCTTGGGGGAGATGACCACATTGTAAACATCGGTGGACACCGCCAGGATATTCCCCTGGGAGTCATAGATGGTACCTCTGGGGGCGGTGACCAGCATATCCCTGGTCTGCTGGCTGATGGCCTTCTCCTGGTAGAAGCGGTAATCCACGATCTGGATCTGCCACAGCTTCCATAGCAGGGGAACAAAGGCCAGCACCCCGAACACCGCCATCAGGAAGATGGTGCGCCCCAGGATGGTGCGGTTCTGGCGGCAGTCGGTGCCGCCTGTGCTGTTTTTGCGCTCTTTCTGTGCCATGCTGGTCTCCTTATGCTCCGGATGATGAACAAGGGCGTAAGAAAAGCTCTGTTTTCTTACGCCCTTTGGTTCTCTCTATGGCCCGCTTCTCTCCCACTGTATGCGTGGGCTCAGCGGAAATATGACAGTGCGCTGTCGATCATCCCCTGCACCGTAGCCAGGAAACCCGTGCCCGTGCTTTCCTGGTCGTAGTGGACCACACTGTCGGCTTCGGAGAGATCCAGGGTATAGATCTGTCCCGCCGCAGGCTTGACCATGCTCCCGTCAGCGGTCACCTTTTCTTCGATGGTGCTGGGGTCAAAGGCCAGCTCGTACTGGGCCATGAGCTTGGCCTCCTCACTCTGGAGGTCGGAGAGCTCGCTCCGCAGGGAGACCACCTCGTCGCTGACCATGGTGAGCTGCACGGTGCTGAGCATGAGCAGCACAGCAAAGACACCCACCGCCAGGAAGCCCACCACCGCGAAGACAGAGATCTGCCCCGCCTCCCGGACCCGTACCTTGGGCCGGGTGAGGGCCCGCTCTCTGGGACGGACCTTGGGCTGGGGACGAAGGACCTCGGACCCGCCCCGCTCCTGAGGGCGGGCGGCGGGCTGGGCATAGGCCAGGTTTCCATAGGTACCACGCGGGTGGTCGTATCTGCTTTTTCTCCTGGCCGCAGCGCTCGCCATGCAGGTCACTCCAATCTCTTTCGTGTTGGGAGCGCAACGCTCCCTCCCGCCCCTTCAGGGGCGCCTCTCTATCGCTTCTCCGCCACCCGCAGCTTAGCACTGCGGGCCCGGGGGTTTTCCTCAATCTCTTCCGCTGTGGGCAATATGGGCTTCCGGGGCGTCAGCGTGATCTGCGGCTTCTTGCCGCACACGCACACCGGAAAGTCCGGGGGACAGGTACAGCCCTTGGCGAACTCCGCCAGGACGTTTTTCACAATGCGGTCCTCCAGGGAGTGGAAGGAGATGACGCACAGCCGACCTCCCGTCGAGAGCCGAGGCACCGCCGCCCGGAGCATCCGGTCCACGGCGGCGAGCTCATCGTTGACGGCGATGCGGATGGCCTGAAAGCTCCGCTTGGCCGGGTGCTGCTTCTCCCGCAGGGCCTGGGCCGGCATAGCGCTGCGGATCACATCCACCAGCTCCAGCGTGGTACCGATGGGCGCCTCTGCCCGCCGGCGTACGATAGCAACAGAAATTTGAGGGGCATACCGCTCCTCACCATACTGCCACAAAATCCGCCTTAACTCCTCCTGAGACCACTCATTCACCACCGTGTAGGCGGTGAGGGTCTCGGAGCGATCCATCCGCATGTCCAGCGGCGCGTCGTGCATATAGGAAAAGCCCCGCTCCGGGTCGTCCAGCTGAGGGGAAGACACTCCAAGATCGAAGAGCATTCCGTCCACTCCTGAGATTCCCCGCTCGTCCAGCAGTTCGGCCAGATCGCCGAAGTTGCCATGGATGAGGGTCACCTTGTCCATGTGGCCGGCCAGCCTGTCCTCCGCCGCATCCAGCGCAGCCTGGTCCCGGTCGATACAGATGAGCCGGCCGGTGGTCAGTCGGGAGACGATCTCCCGGGAATGGCCTGCCCGCCCCAGGGTCCCGTCCACATAGGTCCCCTCGGGACGGATCTTCAGCCCCTCCAGACACTCCTGCAGAAGCACCGGCTTGTGGATATAGGTCACGGCGGCACGCCTCCCTCTGTCTTACAGCTCCAGAGAATCCATGAGCGCCGCCATCTTCTCGGGCGTCATTTCCTCCTCCTCGGCGTTCCAGCGCTCCGCGCTCCAAATCTCCGCCCGGTCGTGGACGCCGATGATAACCACGTCCTTCCCCAGGTCAGCGTACATCCGCAGCCTCTGGGGGATGACAATGCGCCCCTGGCTGTCCGGAACGCATTTCACCGCGTTGGCAAACAGAGAGCGCATGGCTTTTGACTTGCTAATGGGGAGGGAGGAGAATTTCTCCGTAAAGCGGTCCCAGCTCTCCTGGGGATAGATGGCCAGGCAGGTATCCACCCCCATGGCCAGATAGAAGGTCTCGCCCAGCTCCTCCCGGAGCTTGGCAGGGATAAACAGCCGGCCCTTGGCGTCGACACTGTGTTCATAGGTGCCGGTCACGCTGCCCAAGCTGTGCCCCTCCCTCCATTTCGCTCTACTTTACTCCATTTCGCTCCACCAGTAGTTTCAGTATAATGGTTCCGCCCTAAAATTGCAAGGGTTTATTCCCTCTTTTTTCTCCGAATATCCCAGATATTTCGGGAAAAATCGACCATTTTTTGTAATAAAACATTTGTTCTATTGCAGTTTTGAACCTGCTCCTTCAGGCCCTTTTTTGGCAACATTTTGAAAAAGGGGCCGTTCTTTTCCGGACCGGTGGTTTCTCGGTACATTTTTGCACCGTTTGTGGAAAACTTTTTCCCATCACAAAAGAGGGCAAAAAAGCGGCAGGGCAAATCACAGATTTGTCCTGCCGCCGTTGATGGAAAATTTTTTATATAAAACGGGGACAGGTCCAAGGACCTGTCCCGCTGCAAAGTGCTCTTATTTACTCATCGGCCTCGGCGTCGTAGACGGTGCGGCTACCCTGAGCGGGGGCGCCGCCGCCGGCGGCAGGCTGCTGCACACCGGCCGCCGCCGCCCGGAACCGGGCACGGGAACGCTTGATCTCGTCGTAGGCTTCGCTGACGGCCTCCTCGGTACGGCGGAGGGCATCTTCACAGTACTCGTTGGCGGCCCGGCGCAGCTCCCGGCTGCGGTCCTCGGCCACCTTAATCATCTCGTTGGCCTTCTGCTTGGCCTGAGCGGTGAGCTCATCCTCAGCCAGCATCTGCCGTGCCTTCTCCTCAGCCTGCTTGCGGATAAGCTCTCCCTCCCGCTTGGCGGAGGCGATATAGTCCGCCCGGGCGGCCAGGAGTTTCTTGGCCTCACCCAGCTCCACAGGGAACTGAGCCTTGATCTCATCCAGCAGGTCCAGAGCCTTGTCCCGTTCAATGATGCACTTATCGCTGCTCAGGGGCACACCCTTCGCCTCGTCGATCATGGAAAAGAGCATATCCACCAATTCTTCTACGCCGGTCGCCATCAGACGTCCCTCCTGCTGTCGTTCATTTTCTTTTTCACGTCCTCGATGATCTCCCGCGGGATAAAGTCGGACAGCTCTACGCCGTAACGCACCATCTCTTTCACCACGGTGGAGCTCAGATAGGTATACTTCTCGTTGGAGGGCAGGAACATGGTGTCCACATTGGGGTTGAGCTTCCGGTTGACCACCGCCATCTGGACCTCGCTCTCAAAGTCGGACACGGCCCGGAGTCCCTTGACGATGACCCTGGCCCGGCGCTGCCTGGCGTACTCGGCCAGGAGTACCGAGGAGGCATCCACCTCCACATTGGGCAGCTGGGAGACCACCCGCCGGATGAGTTCCACCCGTTCATCCGGAGTGAAAAGCCCATTCTTCTGGGAATTGACCATAACACAGACAATAAGCTTGTCAAAACACAGCGCCGCGCGCTTGATGATATTCAAATGCCCCAGAGTGATAGGGTCGAAGCTGCCGGGGTAAATGGCGGTCTTCATGTCGTTTGCCCCCTAATGCGGGAATGGGCTCACACGTCCCTGCGGTAAACGGTGAGCTTAATCTTGCCATAGCGGTAGTCCTTCCCCTTTCGATAGGGCTCAGAAAGCGTGGGCAGGACGGTTTCCGCGGCACTTTCGCAGACCATTATACCATTTTCCGACAAGATGTCAATTCCCGCCGCCGTCTCCAGGGCTTTTTCCAGCAATCCACTGGCGTAGGGCGGGTCCAGGAGGATGAGGTCGAATTTCTCCCGGCAGCTGGTGAGAAAAGAGAGGTAGTCCCCCTGGATCACCTTGGCCCGGTCGGTGAAGCCGCACAGGGCCACGTTGTCCCGGATGAGAGCGGCGGCCTCCTTTCGCAGGTCCACAAAGGTGCAGCTGGCCGCGCCCCGGCTCAGGCACTCAATGCCCAGCTGGCCGGTGCCGCCGAAGAGGTCCAGCACCTTCCGACCCTCGATGTCAAACTGGATGATGTTGAAGAGAGACTCCTTCACCTTGTCGGTGGTGGGGCGGGTCTCTCTGCCCTGGAGCTCCTTAAGCTTCCGGCCCCGGGCCGTTCCTGTGATGACGCGCATGGCGTTCACCCTCCTTTTCGATGCTTCATTGCGGCAGCGGCCCCGCGCCGTCCCAGCGGTAGTGGGTGGCGGTGGCCTCCGGCACGTACAGATAGTCCCACTGGTGGTCGGTCTCCCGCATGTGCTCACTCGTCACGTTAAAATAGCGGTGGTGGCCCACCGAGTTGATGTTCCCGTTGCCCACAGTGGGGTCATCCCAGGTCACATCCACACAGTACCACTCCCCGTCCAGCTTCACCATGTTCCACGCATGGCTCTCCAGGGAGTCAAAAGCGGCCCCCACCACGGTAATGCACTCCACATCACACAGGTCCATGAGAAGCTGGAAGGTGGTGGAGTAGCCCAGGCAGTTGCCATAGCCCCCCACCAGGATGCCGTAGGGGTCCCGGTAGCCGGTACGGCCGCTGTGGACCGGGTTGTTGTGCACCGTCTGGTCGTAGCTGCCGTGCTCCACGATCCAGTCGTGGACGGCCAGCTCCTTCTGAAAGTCGGTCATATCCCCGGTGATGAGCTCCCCCAGCACCTCCCGGCATTTCTCCAGGATGGCGGCGTCCTTGTCGGAGAGCCCCTCCTCGTTGCCAGTCTCCCAGGCCGCCTTGATGGCAGAAGTGTCGTAGATCTCCATGTTGGCGTCGTTGGGCGCCACGAAAGGTACGAAACCGCTGATGTCAAGATCCGGGTTCAGGATGGGCCGTGGTGTGGCCTCCGGCGTCTCTGAGGGCCTCGGGGTGGGACTGGGTTCCGGCGTCGGAGTCGGAGTGGGCTCCGGCAGCTTCTCGGTCTCCGGCGCCATCACCGGGGTGGCCTCTGGCTCATCAGAGAACACAGGTAGGGTGGTCTCCTCT
Organism: uncultured Intestinimonas sp.; assembly: GCF_944387245.1. GTDB lineage: Bacteria > Bacillota > Clostridia > Oscillospirales > Oscillospiraceae > Intestinimonas. The sequence continues at coordinate 20,949 of NZ_CALXEE010000017.1, forward strand.
TCCACCGGCGGTGGAAGTTTCCCCGCCAGGCAGGCGTCAAAGGTCTCTTTTGCCGCCTCCGGGTCGTCGCAGACCAACAGGGCGGCATAGCTCCCCCGCTGGAGGACTACCGCCCGCTCCAGCCGGTCGGCTTCCTCCGGGGCGTAGCCGAAGAAGTCCCCCTGCCGCTCCAGCCGGTAGTTCTCCAACGTGTCCGCCGCTGTCTCCGCCGCCGCCTCGTCGGAGAGCAGCACCACGGTGATCTCCCGGGCGTCCATGCCGCCGGCGGTGTAGACCGCCCCATCCTCCCAGTCGGCCAGGCCGCAGAAGGCGGAGAGGTGGTCAGTGAGATCCTCTCCCTCCAGAACGGGCAGCCCGGCCAGGTCATCCTGACTTTCCACCACCGCACGGGCCAGCTCCGTCACCGTGACATCGGCGGGGGCGGGGGTGACCGTCTCCTGTCCGCCGCAGGCGGTGAGGGCAATGCACAGGCACAGGGCCGGCCAGAGGACTTTTTTTCCTGCTACGCTCATGGGATATCCTCCCCTGTTTCTGCCGCCGTTTGGGGATGAAAATGGTCGTAGACCGCCCGGGCAGTATTTTTGGGCACGGCCTCCTCCAGCGCCGCCAGTGAGGCCGCCTTAATGTTCTTGATGCTTTTGAAGTGCCGCAGCAGCTCGTTCCGCCGCTTCTCCCCCACCCCGGGAATCTGGTCCAGGGCGGAGCCCTTTACCCCCTTGGACTGCTGAAGGCGCTGGAACTCAATGGCGAAGCGGTGGGTCTCCTCCTGGATACGGCCCACCAGGGCAAAGACCGCCGGGATCTGTTGGATGCCGATCTCGCTGCCTGCCGGGTCCACCAGGGCCCGGGTGCGGTGGCGGTCGTCCTTTACCATACCGAAGACGGGGATGGAGAGCCCCGCCTCCTCCAGCACCCGGACGGCCACCCTGGCGTGGTTCTCGCCGCCGTCGATGAAGAGGAGGTCGGGCAGGTCGCCGAACTTCTCGTCTCCGTCCAGGTACCGGCGGAACCGGCGGGTGAGGACCTGCTCCATGGAACCGTAGTCGTCGGCGTGGACCATGTCCTTGAGCTTGAAGTGGCGATAATCCCGCTTCAGCGGCCGGCCGTCCACAAAGACGGTCATAGAGGCTACAATGTTGGTGTCCCCGGTGTTGGAGATGTCGTAGGCCTCGATCCGTTTGGGCGGTTGGTCCAGCCCCAGCATCTTCCCCAGGGCCTCCATGAGCTTGGACTGCCGCTCCTCACGGGAGGTGGCCCGCTCCACCTCCTCCACGGCATTCTTGTTGGCCAGGCGGATGAGATCCATCTTGGCCCCCCGCTGGGGGGTCATGAGGGCCACCCGGTGGCCGCAGGCCTCAGAGAGCATCCGGGTCACCGGCACCTCATCCTCGATGTCGCAGGGCAGCAGAATCTGCCTGGGCAGAGCGCCCCGCCCACCGTAGTACTGCTTTACCAGGGCGGAGACGGTGTCCTCTTTGGCCTCCTCCACCGGGGTCTCAATGAGATCCATGTCCTTGGCGGCCAGGTCGCCGTCCACAAAGTGGAGAACCACAAAGCAGCTCTTGGCCTCCCCCCGGTGGAAACCCACAACGTCGGTGTCGGACAGGCTCCCCGCCACCACCTTCTGCCGCTTGCCCAGCAGCTCCATGGCGGCGATGCGGTCCCGGAGCTCGGCGGCCCGCTCGAAGCGCAGCTCCTCGGCGGCCTGCTCCATCTCAACCCGGAGGTCATCACAGACCTCCTCGTACTTCCCCTCCAGGAGACGGATGGCCTGGTCAATGTTCTCCCTATAACGGCTTTGGTCCATTTCCGGGCGGCAGTAGCCGTCGCACTGGCCCATGCGGTAGTAGAGGCAGGGCCGCTCCTTGCCGATGTCCCGGGGAAATTTTTTCCGGCACTTGGGCAGGCGCAGGGCGGACTGGATGGCCTCGATGATGTCCTGGGTGGCACCCCGGCTGCCGTAGGGGCCAAAGTACCGGGCACCGTCCTCCGCCGGCCGGTTTGCCAGGGAAAACTTGGGGTATGCCTCCTGGACGGTGAGGCGGATATAGGGATAGCCCTTGTCGTCCTTCAGGAGGATATTGTACCGGGGCTGGTGGCGCTTGATGAGGGAGCACTCCAGCACCAGGGCCTCGAACTCGCTGTCGGCGATGATGACGTCAAAGTGGTCGATCTGGCTCACCATGGCCCGGGTCTTTTCCGTGTGGGAGGCCAGGTCGGCGAAATACTGGCTCACCCGGTTCTTGAGGGCCTTGGCCTTGCCCACGTAGATGACCTCGTTTTTGGCGTCCTGCATGATGTAGACGCCGGGCTTCAGCGGCAGGCTGTGCGCTTTTTCTTTCAGTTCGTCAAAGGTCAAAGGATAATCACCGCCTTGGGGCTAAATCATGGTCGGGGCAGCCGCCCGCCTCGCGTGAAATCGAATGCCCTGTACTGACTGCGGAGCAGTCGGTACAGCGAGCTTTGCGAGGACTTTCGCGGGCTGAAAGCCCACGAAAGTTACGGCATTTTAGGGCAATTCACTTGCCCCGAGGATGTGAAATCGACCCCCAGGGACCCAAAAGCGCCTGCGCTTTTGGGAACAGGCTGTGAGCCTTTTCTTTCAGTTCGTCAAAGGTCAAAGGAACATCACCGCCTTGGGGCTAAATCATGGTTTGGACAGCCTGCCGTTTGAGCGGCAGTATCAGGACCGGGTCAGCCTGCGTCGGTTCTTCTCCCAGAACCGACGCTGGTACTTCAGGTTTGCCATCTCGGTCACCCGCCGGCTGGTGGAGAAGTTGCTGGCGCCGCCCACCACGCCGATAAGGGTCATGCCCTGGAGGAATTTGGGCACCAACATGGCGCCGGCCAGGGCCTTGGCCGCCTCCCGCATCTGGGCCTCCAGGTCCACCCAGGGAGCCTGATCCCGATCCAAAAGCCTTCCCAGCTCGTCTGCCCGGGCGCTGTACGACTGCCGGTCATGACCGTCAGCCAAGGCGGCACACAGGACCAGCAGGATATAGGACCGCTCCCCTTTGGTGTCATAGGCAAATCCGTACCGCACTGCCGTGTGGTAGATGGCCCTGAGCAGGATGGACATGAGAATCGGTATGTCGGGCAGGCCCATACTCAGCAGCCCCAGGACACACCCCTCCGCCGTCGCCGCCGCCGTGGTCAGCGTCCCGCTGAGAACGGCGCTCCGGTGAAAGGCACCCATGCTTCTGGCCCCCGGCGCCTTTTTGATGGCATACTCCTTGAGATAGCGCTCTCCCAACAGCTTTCGCGTCGGGATGGTCCTCCCCAGCAGGCCGGTTCCTCGCTGAAACAGCACCTGAAAAGCGGTATAAAAGGCTGTATCCATGGTGTGGATCAGCTTATCCGGCACCCGCTTTTCCGCCCAGGACATAATACGCCCCTTCCGCCGGGCCGCATCCCGTCGGAACATTTGCTCCTCCCGGCGCCGGAGCCGCTCCAGCTGCCGGTCATATTCCCGTGACAGCTCACCCAAAGGTATCACTTCCATAAGATCAAAAAAAGCGCCGCATTGCGGCGCTTTTTCTGCAGAGATCGGGTTACTCCGAGAAGTTACTGGAGATCAGCTCGATGAGCGCCTCGACGGCTTCCTTCTCGTCGGGACCGTCCGCGATCAGGTTGATGGCGGTGCCCTTCACGATGCCCAGAGAGAGGACACCCAGCAGGCTCTTGGCATTCACCCTGCGCTCGTCCTTCTCCACCCAGATGGAACTCTTGAACTCATTGGCCTTCTGGATGAAAAATGTAGCCGGCCTAGCGTGGAGACCCACCTGATTGTTCACAACAGCCTCTTTGATATACAATTTGTGTTCCCCCCTCAAACAATGCAATGTTTGCATATCTAGCATACCAAATTTCGGTGAAACCGTCAATGACATTTTGCACAAATTCACGGAGATTCGCAAGGAAAATTCGCTCTTGTGCTCAGTGCGCCGTCAAAATAGACTCATTTTCCCCATTTCGCAGAAAAAACATGGCACTTTTATCCAGTTTTAGTCCTTCTCTCTCAAAAAGTCCTTTTTTGGAGAAACATTCAGCGCAGCTCCACCACAGTCACGCCGTCCTCACCCTCACCGAACCGGCCGGGACGGAAGGATTTGACGTACTTGCTCCGCTTCAGGTGGTCCCGCACCGCCTTGCGGACGGCACCGGTGCCCTTGCCGTGGATGACCGTCACCGTGTCCAGCCGGCCCATGACGGCGCTGTCCAGGAAGCGGTCCAGCACCAGCAGGGCCTCGTCGGTCATCATGCCCCGCAGGTCCACCTCGGGGGAGGCCCCCAGAGAGCGCAGCTTGTGCTCGGCCCGCTGGGCAATCTGGACGGCCTGCTTCTTGCCGCTATCGGCGTCCTCCACCACCCGGACCTCCTCCTGCTTGGCGGTAATCTTCAAAATGCCCGCCTGAAGCTGGAGGGAACCGTCCTTGTTGACGGAGATGACATTGGCCCGGGTGCCCATCTTCACCAGCTCCACCGTATCCCCCGCCTTGGCGGGTCGGGTGGGCGGCGGCGCCGGCAGGTCCTCATGGGACCCCAGGGCGTCCTCGGCCTCATTGAGCTGCCGGCGCAGGTCGGACCGCCGCTGGTTCTGCTCCAGCCAGTCGGCCTCCTTCTCCTGGCGGCGGCGCATCTCGTTGAGCTCGGCAAAGACCTTGTCGGCGGTGTCCCGGGCCTCCTGTATGATGGCACGGGCCTCGGCCTGGGCCTTCTCCACCGCCTTGGCCTTCTCCTTCTCCAGCTTCTCCCGGTACTCCCGGGCGGTCTTGGCCGACTCCTCCATCTCCCGTCGGAGCTTCCGGGCCTCGTCCTTCTCCTTCTCCATCTGCTGGCGCTGCCGGTCCAGCTGGGTGAGGACATCCTCGAAGCGGACGTTCTCGGCGTCGATGCGGGCGGCGGCCTTGTCGATGATGGCCTGGGGCAGCCCCAGGCGGCGGGAGATGGCAAAGGCGTTGGACTTGCCCGGCACCCCGATGAGGAGCTTATAGGTGGGGGCCAGAGTCTCCACATTAAACTCGCAGGAGGCGTTCTCCACCCCCTTGGTGGTCATGGCGTACACCTTCAGCTCGGCGTAGTGGGTGGTGGCGCACACCAGGGCCCCCCGCTCCCGGGCCGACTCAATGATGGCGGCGGCCAGGGCGGCGCCCTCCACCGGGTCGGTGCCCGCCCCCAGCTCGTCGAAGAGGATGAGGGAGCCAGGACCGCACTCCTCCAGAATGCCCACGATGTTTACCATGTGGGAAGAGAAGGTGGACAAACTCTGGGCAATGGACTGCTCGTCGCCGATGTCGGAGAGCACATGGTCAAAGACCACCACGGTGCTGTCGTCGTCGGCGGGGATGTGGAGGCCGCACTGGGCCATGAGGGTCAGCAGGCCGATGGTCTTGAGGGTCACCGTCTTGCCGCCGGTGTTGGGGCCGGTGATGACCAGGGTATCAAATTGGTCCCCCAGGTAGAGGTCGTTGGGCACCGCCTTCTTGGGGTCCAGCAGGGGGTGGCGGGCCTTCCGCAGGGTGATGCCCTTCTTGGCCAGCTTGGGCTCGGTGCAGCGCAGCTTATCCGACAGCCGGGCCCGGGCAAAGATGCAGTCGATGAGGACAAGGAGGTCGTAGTCCTGGGCGATGTCCTCCTTGTGGGCGGCGCACTCGGCGGAGAGTTCCCGGAGGATGCGCTCGATCTCCTTCTCCTCCCGGGACTGGAGCTCCCGCAGCTCGTTGTTGGTCTTGACCACCGCCATGGGCTCAATGAAGAAGGTGCCGCCGGAGCCGGACACGTCGTGGACCAGGCCGGGGATCTCGTTCTTGCACTCCGACTTCACCGGCACCACGTACCGGCCGGAGCGCATGGTGATGATGGACTCCTGGAGGTACTTGGCCTGGGAGGAGGAGATGAGCTTTTGGAGGATATCCCGGACCTTGGAGGAGGACGCCCGGATGTGCCGCCGGATATCGGCCAGTTCGGGGCTGGCGGCGTCGGCAATCTCCTCCTCGGAGAGGATGGACCCGCTGATCCGGTCCTCCAAATACCGGTTAGCCTGGAGGGAGGAGAAGAGGTGGTCGATGCAGGTCTTGGCGTTGCCCTCCCCGGTGGCGTACTCCTTGGCGGAGCGGGCGCAGCGCAGGAGGGCGGCGATGTCCAGCAGCTCCCGGGTGTTGAGGGCGCCCCCCATATCGGCCCGCTGGAGGGAGGCCGCCACCGGCCGGACACCGGAGAGGGGCGGGGTACCCCGGAGGACGATCATGGAGCAGGCTGCGGAGGTCTCCTTCTGGAGACGCTGGACGTCGTCGGGGTCGGTGTAGGGCCGCAGGGCCCGGCACCGGTCCTTGCCCTCCTCGGTGGCCGCCTGGGCGGCCAGCAACTCCAGCACCCTGGGCAGCTCCAGGGTCTGGATGGATTTTTCAAACAGATCGGTCATGGATGGTTCTCCTTGCAGGTTTTACGATGTATCAGAGCAGCTGGGCCCGGAGGGTGAGCACCGCCCGTCCCCCCACCCGGACCCGGACCCCGTCCGGCCCTTCGGTGAGGCGGCTGAGGATCTCGGAGGGCTTGCCCATCTTCTCCCCCTGAACAAAGCGGTTCTCTATCCCGGCGGAGATCCTGCCCCGGCGGTAGAGGTAGTAGGTCAGGGCGCCGTTGGAGGTGCCGGTGGCGGCCTCCTCGGGGATGGCATAGAGGGGGGCGAAGTTCCGGCAGTGGGCGGCGGCCTCCTCATTGAGGCAGGGCCAGAACATATGGACCCCTACCACACCGTAGCGCTTGGACAGCTCGGTAACGGCCCGCTCGTCCTGCTCGGCTTTCTCCAGGGCCGCCATACTGCTTACAGGCAGCAGGATATCCTGGAGGCCGGTGCTCACCACCATGGGGACAAAGCCCTCTGGGCAGTCCGTCGCGCTCAGGCCGTAGGCGGCGTAGAGCTCCGCCGTCTCCTCAGGGGAGAAGCTCCGGCCCTCCACCGGCGGTGCCATATCCATCCACACCGCCTGGTCGGAGACCTGGATGCTCAGCTCCCCCGCCAGGGTGGAGGCCCGGTAGGTGCCCGGCGCCAGGCCCTCGTCCTCCCGCAGAGTGGTGAAGGCAGCGATGGTGGCGTGGCCGCACAGGTCCACCTCCCCCTCCGGGGTGAAGTAGCGCAGGCGGAAGGAGTCCGGCCCGGTGGGCCGGACAAAGGCGGTCTCGGAGTGCTTGAGCTCGGCGGCCAGGGCCTGACAGAAGGCGGCGGTAAGTTCCGGCTCCTCCGGAGTCAGCAGAGCCACCCCCGCCTGATTGCCGGAAAAACGCTGGGTGGTAAAGGCGTCCACGATGTAGAGCTTCACGGCGCAGTACCTCCTGGTTGTTGTTGGGCCGCCGGAGCGGCGTCAGTGAGCTGATGATAAAAGTCCAGGGTGCGGAAGCCCCGGTCCAGCTGGGTGCGGAGGAAATCTTCACAGGCGGTGGACATTTTGGCCATGCCGGGGGCGTCCATGGGGAAGGAGAAGAGCCGCTTGGGGTCGCCGTACACCACATGGCGCATGGCGGCCAGACTGGTGGCGTCCAGGGTGCGGCTGGCGCCGTCCCCCAGGCCGCAGGCGGCGCAGTGGAGGACGCCCTCCTCGATGTCCAGACGGGGGTCCGCCGGCTCCTCCGCGCCGCAGACGGCGCAGGCGTCCAGCAGGGGCTCATAGCCCGCCACACAGAGGAGCTTGAGTTCGAAGGCCGCCTTCACCAATGGGAGGGGCTTTTTCAGCTTGTCCAGGGCATAGAGGGAGTTGAGCACCAGGGAAAGGAGGGCCTGGTCGGGTCGCCCCTCCTCGGCCACCGCCTCGGCCACCTCTGCGAAGTAGGAGCCCAGGGCCAGCTTATCCACATCGGAGCGCACCCCCCAGAAGAGCTCCAGAGGCTCGGCCTCGTTGAGAGTGAGCTTGTCCCGGTAGTCGAAGAGGGTCATGTCCGACCACACCAGTAGCTGGGCGGAGGCGGCCAGGGGGCTGTTCTTCCGGCGGCAGCCCCGGGCCTTCACCGTCCGCCTGCCCCCCTCCCGGGTGAGCACGGTAAGGATCTTGTCCGCCTCTTTGTAATTGGTCTCCCTGAGGATGAGTCCCTGGGTCTTGACGTGCATAGCATCACCTGTATGTAAGGGGCGCTGAACGCGCCCCTATGCGGTCTTTTCCGCCTCCTCCGCCTCCAGCAAAAGGCGGTAGAGGGCGTAGGCCTCCGGCAGTCCGGTGGCCAGAAAGAGTTCCCAAAGCATCTGACTGTTCACGATCCATCAGGCCCCCTTTAGGTCTAGGTTGCCTGATGCCATGACGGGCCATACGCGGTAAATTTTGTCCTTCGCCTATCCTATACCATCGTTTTACCGCTCCGAGGGCCGTCCCGCCAAAATCTTGTGACGGTTATGCGCCGCTGTTATATCCCATATCCCGGAACCCATATCGTGGGATTCATTATAGCATCAAACGCCCCCATCCGCAAGGCACAATGCGCTCTCGTCCCCGCTCAATCATCGGTCTGCGCACCGTCTCCGGTCCCGTATTGACATCCGGCTGGACGTATCGTATAACTGGGTTATGAAAAAGCCGAGATTTCTGTGAGATTGCCGCGCCGATGCCGTGTATATGGATAGAAGGGCCCATCCGAAAAGGAGGGAGCTTATGGAGGACAGCCTGATCGTGCAGCTGTACTGGGACAGAGCCCAGGAGGCCATCCCGGCCACATCGGAGAAGTATGGAAACTACTGCGGAGCCATCGCCTGGAACATCCTGGGCAGCCAGGAGGATGCCGAGGAGTGCGTCAACGACACCTGGCTGAGGGCGTGGAACTCCATGCCGCCCCACAAGCCGTCGCTCCTCTCCGCCTTTCTGGGCAAGATCACGCGGAACCTGGCCTTTGACCGTTTTTCCTTCCTCCGGGCGGAAAAGCGGGGTGGCGGCGAGCTGCCCGCCGTTCTGGAGGAGCTGGGAGAGTGCGTTTCCGGGACTGGCGACGTGGAGCGGGCTGTGGATGAGTGGGAGCTGGCACGGGCCATCGACGACTTCCTGGCCGCATTGCCGCCAGCCAAGCGAGATGTCTTCATCCGCCGGTACTGGTACACGGAGCCCATCTCCGCCATCGGCAGGCGCTATGGCATGCGGGACGGCGCCGTGTCCATGACCCTCAGCCGCCTGCGGCAGAAACTGCGCATCCACCTCATGGAAAGGGGGTTTGAACCGTGAAAAGGGAAACCCTCTATCGGGCCATCGGAGGCATCGACATGAAGTGGGTGGCAGAGTCGGAAGGCCCTCGGAAGAAGAAACGCGCCCGGGCCAGGTGGGGCGCTCTGGCCGCCTGTCTCTGCCTCCTGGCCGCAGCGCCCCTTCTCCTTTGGGCGCTGAACACATTCCCGTTTTCTCCCTTCCCAGCGGGGGGCGGGAGCGCTCCGCCGAACATCACCATCGACGGCAGGACATTTTGCGTCTCCTCCCATGTGTTCGTCTCCTCCGAGCTGCCCGACGGTTTCTCGCTTGCGGGGGAGATCACTGTGGCGGATTCGGGGCTTGGAGATTGTCCGTACTATTTGAACCCGGACATCCCGGAGTGGGTGTATGTGTACCATGAGGTCAACACCGACGGAACTCTTGACGCCTTGGGCCACTTAAACCGGACAGAGCCCCATAAGGCCTATGTGCGCTACGTTGACCAGCAGCTGCGGGGTAAGGGCTTGCTCTGCTATCAAGGGGATCTCTATATCTCCATGTGGAGTGCTGACTACTATGGGGACGATCCCGATGTCTCTGAAGCGTATTACGATGAAATGGAGGAAAGATTCGGGGCCAGAATTGACGGCGATGCTCCGGACGGCTTTGTATCCGTCGGGATCGCAACCTTTTCCGGCGATGACACCATCCCGACCGGGACCCTCTCCAGCAACCAAGGCCAGGCGGAGGTGTATTGTTCCCCCAATGAGCTGGACGTAGCTCTGATCAGGACCCATTGGTTCACCTCTACAAAGGAGGAGGGCGGAGAGACCAGACACGAGGGATTTGACGTCTATATCCGCTATGACGCCCCTTTTGAATGATACCCCAAGTCTTTGTCCCCATAAAAAGGAAGGAGCCCTGGCGCTGGCACGGCCAAGGCTCCTTCCCTATTTTTTGCGAGTAAACTGGCTCCAAGCGGCGTCTGTGCCAGGTCAGTCCTCCCGGTAACCAACATCGTGGATGAAATTCAGGTTATCACGCCAGCTTGCCCCACGGAATGTCCCATTCCGCGGGGACCCCGAATTTCATTTCAATTCCTCGGGGCAAGTGAATTGTCCCTGCGGCAAGGTCCGGGCCATGTGGACCGGAAATTTGGACGCGCCGGACGGTGCGGCGCGCCTGCACGCGCAAGAAAACTGGCCTTGACGGTGTATGTGCCCCGTCAGTCCTCCCGGTAACCAACGTCGTGGATGAAATTCAGGTTATCACGCCAGTTTTCTTTGACCTTTACCCAGGTTTCCAGGTAGACCTTGGTGCCCATGAAGGCCTCGATGTCTTTCCGGGCCAGGGAGGAGATCTTTTTCAGCATGGCGCCGTTCTTGCCGATGATGATGCCCTTGTGGCTGGCCTTCTCACAGAAGATGGTGGCATCGATGTCGATGATGCCGCTGTCGATGCGCTCGGAGAACTTGGTGAGCTCCACCGCCGTGCCGTGGGGGATCTCCTTGTCCAGGCACAGGAGGAGTTTTTCCCGGATGATCTCGGCGCACACCTGCCGCTCGGGCTGGTCGGTGACCATGTCCTCTGGGAAGAGCTGGGGGCCTTCGGGTAGATAGGCCGCCAGGAGGTCCAGCAGCTCCTCCACCCCCTCGCCGGTCTTGGCGGAGATAGGGACGATGGCCTGGAAGTCATGGACGGCCTGGTAGGTCTGCATAACGGCCAAGAGCTTCTCCTTCTCCACCGTATCGATCTTGTTGATGACCAGCACCGCGGGGACACCCAGACCCTTGATGCGCTCGATGAGCTCGGCCTCGGGGGCGCCCACATTGGGGATGGGCTCCACCAGCAGGAGCACGGCGTCCACATCGGCCACACTCTCCTTCACCACTCCCACCATATACTCGCCCAGCCGGGTCCGTGCCTTGTGGAGGCCGGGGGTGTCCATGAACACATACTGGCACTCCCCCCGGTTGACGATGGCGCAGATGCGGTTCCGGGTGGTCTGGGGCTTGTTGGTTACGATGGCGATCTTCTCTCCCACCAGGGCGTTGGTCAGGGTGGACTTGCCCACATTGGGCCGGCCCACAATAGAGATCATGCCGGATTTTTTGATTTCCATAGGTGATCCTCAACTTTCTTGAGCATTTTATCTTTTTTGTTTATGATACTGTTTCAGTCCCGGGAGATCCCCAGGCTGTTCAAAATGGCTTCCTCTCGGGCCCGCATCTGGCGTTTCTGCGGGCCCTCGTCCATGTGGTCGTAGCCCAGCAGGTGGAGCACCGAGTGGACGGCCAGATAGGCCACCTCCCGCTCGGTGCCGTGGCCGTACTCCTCCCCTTGGGCCCTGGCCCGCTCCAGGGAGATCACCATGTCTCCCAGAGGCACCAGACCGGTCTCCGGGTCGGCGTCGGCATCATCGGTGGGCGGCTCGCCGGGGGCGAACTCAAACATGGGAAAGCTGAGCACGTCGGTGGGGCGATCCACCTCACGCTGCTCCAGATTGATCTGGTGGATGCCCGCGTCGTCGGTAAGGAGCACATCCACCTCACAGGGGACGGTCACCCCCTCGGCCTCCAGGGCCGCCGGTATGACCCTGCCCAGCAGCGTCTCCCAGGCTCCGGTATCCTCCTCCAGCTCCGACTCGATGATGATGCTGTGCTCCGTGCTCACGGGTCTTCTCTCCTCTCTTGCGGTCACTTCCGCTTGCCCTCCTCGGACTTGCGGCGGTGCTCATCCTCCTCGTAGGCCTTGATGATGCGCTGGACGATGACGTGGCGGACCACGTCGGCACCGCTGAGCTTGCAGATGGCGATGTCCTCCACGCCGTTGAGCACCCGCATGGCCTCCTTCAGGCCGGAGACGGTGTCCTTGGGCAGGTCGATCTGGGTGACGTCGCCGGTGATGACAATCTTGGAGCCGAAGCCCATGCGGGTGAGGAACATCTTCATCTGTTCTCTGGAGGTGTTCTGGGCCTCGTCCAGGATGATGAAGGAGTCGTCCAGGGTGCGGCCCCGCATATAGGCCAGGGGGGCCACCTCGATGTTGCCCCGCTCCAGGTACTTGTTATAGGTCTCCGCCCCCAGCATGTCAAAGAGGGCGTCGTAGAGGGGCCGCAGGTAGGGGTCCACCTTGCTCTGGAGGTCGCCGGGCAGAAAGCCCAGCCGCTCCCCCGCCTCTACGGCGGGCCGGGTGAGGATGATGCGGTTGACCTGCCCCGCCCGGAAGGCGGCTACGGCGGCGGCCACCGCAAGGTAGGTCTTGCCGGTGCCCGCCGGGCCGATGCCCAGGGTGATGGTGTTCTCCTTGATGGCGTCCACGTACCGCTTCTGGCCCAGGGTCTTGGGCTTGATGGGCTTGCCCTTGGCGGTGACGCAGAGCACGTCCCGGGCCATCTGGCCGATCTTGTCCTCCTGGCCGGCCTTCACCAGCTGGAGGATATAGCGCACGTTCTGTTCATTGATGGGCTCCCCCCGGCCGGCAAGCTCCAGCAAGCCCTGAATGGCCTTGACGGCGTACATCACCGACTCGGCCTCGCCGGACACCTTCAGGCTGCCGTCCCGGTTCACCACCGACACGTCCAGTTCCCGCTCGATGATACGGATATTCTCGTCAAAGGAGCCGAAGAGGGCCGCGGCCTCCTCCAGACGCTCCACGTTGATGGTCTGTTCGATCAAATTCCTTCGCTCCTTGCACGTCCCCGGGGTCTACCCCTCCTGGGTCCCCGGGATGATCTCCCCCACCTGGCCGGCAAAGGTCACCTCACGGCCGATCTGCTCCCGGCACCGGGCCTTCAGGGTCACGGTGAGCAGGCCGTCCCCCTCCCGGACAGAAAAGGAGGTGGACAGGACGCTGCCATCTTCCCCAATGAGCTCCTCCAGCCGCTCCAATAGCCGCTCCTCCAGCAGAGCCTGAGCTGCTGCCGTCTGAATGGCGGCGGGCTGGGTCTCATAGGCCCGATATTCCGTCTTCACCAGGGCCAGGGGCATCTCCCGGCCACCGGGAAGGGTGAGGATGTGGGTCGTAGTCATTTTATCATAACCAGCTGTGGAAATACTACCCTTTCCAAAAAAATTCACCGTGTGGCCCAGGAGCGTGAGGCTCCACGCCGTCTCCTCCTCCCCGGTATAGACCTTCGTGTGGGCCTCCAGGGGGATGCAGGCCTCCAGGGTGCGGTAAGTGGAGGCCCAGACGTTTCCCCGGGCGTGGACCAGCCGCTGCCCGGCGTCCACAGTGGCATATTTGGGCTCCTTCAGGTCCACTACCCCGCTGATGACCACCTCCCCCGCCAACACCGCCTGACCCTCCTGGAAGAGGGCCTGCCCCTCCAGCACCTCCACGTCCTCCAGGACGCCGTCGGCGGCGGCCACAATGTGGGCGGGGGTGGTCTCGTCCCGGAGCTCCGGCGCCAGGCTGCGCTCCCGGACCAGCACCTCCGCCCGGGTGCCGTGGAGGTTTACCGACATCCAGGAGAGGCCCTCGATGCGGCTGAGGGATTCCTGGCTGATCCGCCGCAGGTCCAGCCCCGGACCGTAGGCCCCGGGGCGCACCCCCTGCCGGGAGAGCTCCGCCAGGATGACGGCGGAGGGGACGGTCTCATTGCCGGAGACCTCCACGGTGAGGATGAATTGGGAGAGGACACACACCGCTGTCAGTGAGAGTGCCAGTCCTACGAGCAGGGCGTACCGGTGCCGGAAACCGGCCAGGAAGAAGGGCATTCCCCTCCGCCCCTTGGCCCTGGCCTCGCACTGGACCTTCTCTGCCAGCGCCCGCACCTTCCGGGCATCCCGCCGGGCCACCTTCAGCTCCAGGGTCTGGGTGTCCAGCCAGACCAGGCCCCAGAAGCCCACTCCGTTCTGGGCGCAGAGATTCAGAAACCGCTCGGGGAAGGGCCCACAGACGGTGAAACACACGCTTCCCCGGAGAAAATTGACGATAAACTGCATATACGCTCCCCCGTTTTCAGGTCAGATCCACCCCGGCGATCTCCCCGGTGATAAGGAGCTCCGAGGCGTTCATGGCCCGCAGGGTCAGGCCGCTCCCCCGAACCTTGATGATGAGCTTCCCGCCGCTGATGTGAATCTCGTCGGTGCCGTAGGCCAGGATGCCCCGGTGGTTCTCCATCCGCAGCTGGTGGTCCCCCAGCAGCTCCACCCGGGGCAGCCCTGCCACCACGTCCCCCGGCAGGTCAAAGACCTCCGCCGTCTTTTCCAGCAGGCTCTCCCTGCGCTTCTTCTCCATGGCGCCTCCCCCTTTTGGGCTATGTGTATGAAAAAAGACCGCCCGCCTTGCCTGTCCCAGGCAAAGTGGGCGGTTTGAGGCTGTCGACAAAGTCGACAGCCTCTCTCAAAAATGCAAGCATTTTTTCGAAGAGATGCAGGCCGCCACGTCGTCGGGGCAAAGTCCGCTCCACTCCGTTTCCGCCTGGCGGCGAAAACTGCGCTGGGCTCCCTTGCCCCTCCTCTCCCAAACGAACCCGCTTCGCTGGGCTTCGTTTGGGTCCCGTATTTCCACACGCGCGGCCTGCGCAGTGTTTTTTCCGCCGCACATGTCGCCGGGAAAAACAGATTCCATTTCATTCCGTCATCCACGGATGACGGAACTCTGCGAGGCTCTCGCACAAATTTTGAAGCATTTCTACTTT